>JAFAMK010000284.1 GCA_019233415.1 Vulcanimicrobiota bacterium | reverse complement strand
GTCCATGTCGGTCTTGCTCGAACCGGTCTTGAGTTCCGCGAGCACTTCCGCGCGGCGGCCGGCGTCGAGCTTCGCGACGCCGTGCGCGAACGCGTCGAGCCGCTCGCGCGCGAGCTGGTCGAGCAGTCGTGCGCGCGCCGCCTGCGGCGGATCGTTCGCGACCACGTCGCGCAGCTCGGCGGTGCGCAGCGGCACCTCGCGCTCTGCCGTCAGGTACGGACCGAGAAAGAAGCGCTCCCCTGTCGCGGCATAGCCGCGGAATCCCGTCTCCGCATCGACGAGCCCGCGCAGCACGACGGCGGCGAGCGCATCGACGCGTTCGGAGTATTCGTTTTGTACGCTGGCGAACTGCGTGCGCGCTACGAAGAGCCAGACTGCCGCGATCGAGACAACCATGCAGAGCAGCGGCAGCGCCGCGAGAACGAAGGCACGTGTCCGCAACCCGCTGCGGCGGCCCATTCTGGCCATGTACGCTCTTTTCCCCAGTTCCGGCTAGAACGCTTCTCCACTCCCCCGACGTCGGTCAGCGAGCGAGCGAAGTACCGCTTGTTAGGGCGTGCAGGTGCAGCTCCGCCTTCGGCAGGCGAAGGGCCTAGCGCTCGCGCTCCATTCGCTTACGTTTCGGCGGGCTTCTTCGCGATCGAACGCGCCGGGTTGCCGACCTGCTTGTCACCGGGCGGAATGTCGCGAATCACGACCGCGCCGGCGCCGGTGATCGCGCCGTCGCCGATCGTCAGCGGCGCGACGAGCGCGTTGTTCGTCCCGATGAAGACGTCGGCGCCGATGACCGTGCGGTTCTTCTTCACGCCGTCGTAGTTGCAGGTGATCGCGCCGGCGGCGTAGTTCGTGCGGGGGCCGACCGTCGCGTCGCCGATGTAGGCGAGGTGATTCGCCTTGACCTCGTCGGCGAGGTCGGCCTTCTTGATCTCCACGAAGTTGCCGATCTTCACCTCGGCGCCGAGGTTCGCGCCGGCGCGCAGGTGCGCGAACGGCCCGATCACCGTGCGCGCGCCGACCGCCGAATCGACGACGACGCTCTCGGTGACGCGAACGTCGTCGGCAAGCGCGGCGTTCGCGAGCCGCGTGTTCGGCCCGATGACGCAGTTGGCGCCGACCGTCGTCGCGCCGCCGATCGTCGTGTTCGGCTGGATCACCGTGTCGGCGCCGATCGTCAGCCCCGGGCTCAGGTAGGTCGTCGCGGGATCGACGATCGTCACGCCGGCGCGCATGTGCTCCTCGCACAGCCGGCGGTTGAGCACCGCGCGCGCGTTCGCCAATTCGATTCGGTCGTTGACGCCGAGCACGCTGCGGTAGTCGGCGACCGGGACCGGCGCGACGCGGCCGCCCGCCGCGATCAGCAGTTCGACGGTGTCGGTCAAGTAGTACTCGCGCTGCGCGTTCGCGTTCGTCACCTGCACGATCGTCGCGCGCAGCGCCGCCTCGTCGTACGCGTAGATGCCGGCGTTCATCTCGTCGAGCGCAAGTTGCGCCGGCGTGCAGTCCTTCGCCTCGACGATCCGCTCGACACCCTGTCCTGAGCCTGTCGAAGGATCGGCGCGCACGATGCGGCCGAAATTCGACGGGAGCGGCATCCGCGCGGTGACGAGTGCGAGCGCGGTCCCGGCGTCGGCGTCGACCGCGGCCTGCACGTCCTCGAAGATCGTGCGGTCGACCAGCGGCATGTCGCCGTAGGCAACGACCAGCGTCCCTTCCGACGGCGCGAGCGCGTCGAGCGCGACCCGCACCGCGTGGCCGGTCCCCAGCTGTTCGCTCTGAATCACGGTGCGCACGCCGAACTCCGCGAGCAGCGGGTCCATCTCCGGGTTCGTCACGACGACCGTCTCGTCGACGCCGGCCGCGTTCAGCGCCGCGAGGACCCACCACAGCATCGGCCGGCCGCACAACTCGTGCAGCACCTTCGGCCGGGCCGACTTCATCCGCGTCCCCTTGCCGGCGGCGAGGACGATGGCGCGCGCGCTCACGCCGCGGCTCCGTTCGGCTCGTCCGGCGGCAGGTCGCGCGTCCACTCCTTCTGCTCCTTCGCGGTGACGCCGCCGAACGCGTCGAGCGCGACGCGGAAGCGCTCGCGGCAGATGTCGCGCCCGAGCAGCTCCATCGAGTCGAACAGCGGCAGCGCGGTCGGGCTTCCCGTCATCGCGACGTAGTAGACGCGCGCAAGGTCGCGGAACTTCGCGCCGAGCGCTTCGGCAACGCCCTTGAGCACGCGCTCGACCGCGGCCTTGTCGAAGACGCGCTCGGCGTCGAGCCGCCACATCGCGAGCGCGAGCGCCTTGCGAAGCGCCTCGTCGGCGAGCTTCGTCCCGGCGAACGACTCCTTCGTCACCGCGACGCGCCCGGCGAACAAATACGCCGCGCTGGGCACCAGATCGCTGAGCCGCTCGATGCGCGCACGCGCAAGCTCCGCGATCCGCACGAGCCGGTCGCGGTCGAAGCCCCACGCCTGCGTGCGCTGCATCAGTTCTTCCGTCGTGAGCGCGTGCAGGTACTTGCCGTTGATCCAGTCCAGCTTCGCGACGTCGAAGACGGGGCCGCCGAGCGAGATCTTCGCCAGATCGAGCCGTCGCGTCAGCGCGTCGATGCTGAAGATTTCTTCACCTTCCGGCGCCGGCGCGAGCAGCAACCCGAGGAAGTTCATCAGCGCTTCCGGCAGATAGCCCATCCGCTCGTAGAACAGAATCCCCGTCGGGTTCTTGCGCTTGCTGAGCTTCGTGTGGTCGGGATTGCGCAGCAGCGGCAGGTGCATGAGCACCGGCGGCTCCCAGCCGAAGTATTCGTACAGCAAGAGGTGCTTTGGAGCCGACGACACCCACTCCTCACCGCGGATCACGTGCGTGATCTCCATCAGGTAGTCGTCGACGACGTTCGCGAGATGGTAGGTCGGTAGGCCGTCGGACTTCAGCAGCACCTGCATGTCGACGGTTGCATACTCGAACGTAATCGGGCCGCGTGCAAGGTCGTTCACGACGCACACGCCCGAATCGGGAACGACCATGCGCACGACGAACGGCTCGCCGGCCGCCGCGCGCCGTCCCGACTCGTCCGCCGAGAGTGCGCAGCACTGACCGTCGTACTTCTGCGGCGTTCCGGCGGCTCGCTGGATCGCGCGCATCTCTTCCAAGCGCTCGGGCGTGCAGAAACAGCGGAACGCCTTGCCCGATGCGAGCAGTTCGTCGGCGTAGCGGCGATAGATCGCGGAGCGTTCGCTCTGGCGGTACGGCCCGTGCGGCCCGCCGACGTCCGGCCCCTCATCCCACGAAAGGCCCGTCCAGTGCAGCGCGGCGAGGATCGCACGCTCGGACTCCGGCGTCGAGCGCACCTGGTCGGTGTCCTCGATTCGCAGCAGAAAATCGCCGCCGTGCTTGCGCGCGAAGCAGTAGTTCACCAGGGCGACATACGCCGTCCCGACGTGCGGATCGCCCGTCGGCGACGGCGCCACCCGCGTTCGCACGCGCTGGGCGCCGGGGTTCGCGGTGCTCATGCTAGCCGACCAGTTCGCGCCGCTTGCCGCACTCGCGTTCGACGAAGGCGATGATCTCGGAGAGGGGCGCGCCCGGGGTGAAGATTTCGCGCACGCCGAGCCGTTTCAACTCGCTCGCGTCGTCGGCCGGGATCGTCCCGCCGCCGAAGAAGACGATGTCCGCGGCGTGCTGCGCGCGCAGTTGCTCGACGACGAGCGGGAAGAGCGTCATGTGCGCGCCCGAGAGGATCGACAGCCCGATCCCGTCGGCGTCTTCTTGGATTGCGGTCTGCACGATCTGCTCGGGGGTCTGAAAGAGCCCGGTGTAGATCACTTCCATCCCGGCGTCGCGCAGCGCGCGCGCGATCACCTTCGCGCCGCGGTCGTGTCCGTCCAAGCCCGCCTTCGCGACGATGACGCGCAGCGGACGAGCGGGTGCATTGGTGGCTGGCATGCTAGAACTGGGTGTTCTCCGTGTAGCGGCCGTAGACCGACACCATCGCATCGACGATCTCGCCTTCGGTGCAGACGGCCTCGACGCAGTCGATCAGGTAGGGCATGACGTTGGCGTCGCCGGCGCAGGCGCGCTTGAGGGCGGCGAGCGACGCCTCGACGGCGGCGCCGTCGCGGTTCGCGCGCACGTCCTGCACGAAGCGCGCCTGCGCGCGCTCGATCTCGGGGCTGATCTTCAGCAGGTCCGGCGGCTGCACTTCGTTCGGCTTTTCAAACGCGTTGACGCCGACGATCACGCGGTCGCCGGACTCGATCGAGCGCTGGTAGCGGTACGACGCGTCGGCGA
Source organism: Vulcanimicrobiota bacterium (assembly GCA_019233415.1). Taxonomy (GTDB): domain Bacteria; phylum Vulcanimicrobiota; class Vulcanimicrobiia; order Vulcanimicrobiales; family Vulcanimicrobiaceae; genus Vulcanimicrobium. Next base: position 8,751 of record JAFAMK010000284.1, on the reverse strand, counting down.
TCTCGCGCTGCGGGTAGCCCGCCTCGACCGCCTCGACCATCCCGCCGAACTCGGCCAGGTGCGCGAAGTACTCCTCGGCCTGCCGCTCCATCTCGTCGGTCAGCGCCTCGATGAAGTACGCGCCGCCGAGCGGGTCGACGACGTTGGTCACGTTCGTCTCGTAGGCGAGGACCTGCTGCGTGCGCAGCGCGATCTCGACCGACTTCTCGGTCGGCAGCGCAAGGACTTCGTCCATCGAGTTGGTGTGCAGCGACTGCGTCCCGCCGAGCGCCGCGGCCATCGCCTCGTAGGCGACGCGCACGATGTTGTTCTCGGGCTGCTGCGCGGTCGCGCTACAGCCGGCGGTCTGCGTATGGAAGCGCAACTGCCACGAGCGCGGGTCCTTCGCGCCGTACTTCTCGCGCATCCGGCGCGCGTAGATGCGCCGCGCCGCGCGGAACTTCGCGATCTCTTCGAAGAAGTCGATGTGGCTGTTGAAGAAGAACGAGAGCCGCGGCGCGAAGTCGTCGACGTCGAGCCCGCGCGCGAGCGCTGCCTCGACGTAGGCGAACCCGTCGGCGAGCGTGAACGCCAGCTCCTGCGCCGCCGTCGAACCGGCCTCGCGAATGTGGTAGCCGGAGACGGAGATCGTGTTCCAGCGCGGCATCTCGCGCGAGCAGAACTCCATCATATCGACGATGACCCGCATGTGCGGGCGCGGCGGGAAGATCCACTCCTTCTGCGCGATGTACTCTTTGAGAATGTCGGCCTGCAGCGTGCCGCCGAGCTTGGCGCGCGGGATCCCCTTGTGCTCCGCGGTGACGACATACTGCGCGAGCGCGATCGCCGCGGGGCCGTTGATCGTCATCGAGGTCGTGATCGCGCCGAGGTCGATCCCGTCGAACAGAATCTCCATGTCGCGAACGCTGTCGATCGCGGCGCCGCAGTGGCCGACCTCCCCGCGCGCTTTCGGGCTGTCGGAGTCGTAGCCCATCAGCGTCGGCATGTCGAACGCGACCGAGAGCCCCATCTGTCCCTGCGCGAGCAGGAAGTGATAGCGCTCGTTGGTCTGCTTCGCGTTGCCGAAGCCGGCGAACTGGCGCATCGTCCACAGCCGCGAGCGGTACATCGTCGGGTGGATGCCGCGCGTGTACGGGTACTCGCCCGGCACGCCCAGATCGCGCGCGAGGTCGAGGTGCGCGACGTCGGCTGGGCCGTAGACGGCCTTCAGCGCGACGTCGGAGATCGTCCGGTCGACCGCGCCGGAGCCCTTCCCGGTGCGCGGCGGCGTGCGCTCGGCCTTGCCCTGCCAGCGCTCGACGAGTTCTCTGTACTCCGGTGTCACGTCGGGTCCGAGCCCCGACGTGCGCTCGATCATCTTCGCCACGCCGCGTTCTTTCGCGGTCCGCGCGACGGGGCCCGGCTCAGGCGGTCGAGGAGAGGTCCTCGCCCTCGTTCGATCCGACGAACGTCGGGCGCAGCCGGCGCGGGTCGTAGGGCAGGGTGATCCGGATCCACCAGCCGCCCTCGGCGCTGCCGGTGCGCAGCGTCCCGCCGTGCCGCTCGACGATCCGCTCCGCGAGCCGGCCGCCCACGGTCGGGGCATTCCGCTCGCCGGCCGGCGACGGGCCGGTCCCGCTGAGTTCGAGCGCGACGGCCTCCGCGAGGTCCTCCGCCTTGGCGCGGACCGGGGATGCGGCCCGCTGGCCGTCCTCGATCAGCCGTTCCAGCGCCGGGCCGAGCAGGTCGGGGTCGGCGACGACCTCGGCCTTGCTGCGCCGGTCGATCTGCGCCCCGGCGGCGGCGGCGAGCGCGGCGACGTCGACCTTGCGCCAGCGCGGGTCGACCGCGGCCAGCTCGATCCGCGAGAGCAGGTCCGCGTCGGCCGCGACCTCGGCGACGCGCTCGCCGTTGGCGCCGATCACCGCGAGCGCCTCGCGCGCGTCGCTCGGGAAGCGTCCGTCTTCTTCGAGAAGCCGTGCGAAGCCGACGATACTCGTCACCGGCCCGCGCACGTCGCGCGAGAACCGCGCGACCAGCTCCGCCTGGGCGGCGCGCGCATCGCGCAGGTCGACGCGCTTGCGCTCCAGCTCCGCGGTCACCGCGACGAGGCGCACCGCCAGCGCGAACGACGAGACGAGCGCGTCCAGAATCGCCAGGTTCCCCTCGTCGGGACCGGCTTTTGCGCCGCGCACGGCTACGACGAGTTCGGGCGGCCACATCGTCCCGGGGACCGGCAGCACCAGCTCGTCCGGCGCCGTGTCGTCGAAGCGGAACGGCGGCGCGCTGTTGGCCGGCATGCGCGAACCGTTCGCGGGGCGCGCGTCGAGCGTCACGACGACGGCATAGGCGCCGTTCGACGCGCGGCGCAGCAATGAGGCGGTCGCTCCGATCGCAGCCTCGACGGCGTCGACCAGCGCACGGACCGCGAGCGAGGCGCGCGGCGAGGCGAGAACGACGTCGTTCAACGCGGCGATGTGGGCGAGCCCGGAGGTCAGCCTCGCGGCGAGCGCCGGGCGCGGGTCTTCCGACCTCACGGTTGTCGGCACCTTAGCCGGGGCTGTCGGGAAGCCCGCCTGGCATGGCAAGTTCTTAACGGGAACGACCGTCCAAGAACCGCTCCAGCACCGGGACGAACCGCTCGAAGGCGTCGCGCTGGAGCGAGTGGCTGGCGCCCTCGAAGACCTCCAGCGTGACGTGCGCGCCGCCCCGGGCGCGAATCTCGTCGCGCTGTGCCGGCGGGACGACGCTGCGCTTGGGATCGGCGACCGCGACCAGCAGGGGCTTCGGGTAGTCGTGGACGAGCGCGCGCAGGTCCCAGTCGCCCGCGTCGATCCCGTTGTCGTCGCCGAGCGCGGCGACCGCGTCGAAGCGCAGCCGCCGCACCGCGTGCAGCTTCGCCTCCACTTCGATCTCGGGTAGCGCGGTGTACGAACGCCGAATCGCCGCCTCACGCTCTTGCGGCGACTGCGCGGCGATCGTCTCGAACTCGCGCAGGACGCTTTCGCTCCACACGCCGGGTCCGAGCTGCAGCATCGGGTCGACCGCGACGACGCGTGCCGCATCGGTCCGGCGCCCTCCCGCGACGACGACCGCGCCGCCCCACGAGTGGCCGATCAGCGCGTCGACCGGTTCGCCGAGCGCCGCGACGACGTCGGCCAGGTCGGCGACGCTGCGTTCGAACGTCATCGGGCCGCTCGCGCTGTGGTCGCCGTGGCCGCGCTGGTCGTACGCGACGACACGCAGCTGCGGCGCGAGCCGCTCGCCGAGCCGCGCCCACCCGCGCCGCGACGAGCCGAGCCCGTGCACGGCAACGACGATCGGTCCGCGTTCGCCCCACTGCTGCAGCGTCGTCGCGCTCCCGTCCGACAACGCCACGCGCCGCTCGTTCAGCGTTTCCATCGCCGCGCGGTTCGCGGCGCGGCGGTCATCTCATTTGCCGTACGTCGTCATGACGACCGACGACTTCATCGCGCCGTCGTACGTGAGCGATTTGGCGCCGGCCGGGTAGCCGTTGCTCTGCAAGATGTACGCCATGACCTGAACGTACTGGTCGTGCGAGAGGCTCGCCGGCGCGTTGAGCGGCATCTGCAGCGCGAGGAACGAGAACATGTCGCCCACGGCGAGCTTCGTCTTTTTCGCGAGCCGCACGAGGTTCGGGCCCTTCAAGGCCGGTCCAACCCCGCCTTCGAGATGCTCGCCGTGGCACTGGGCGCACTGCGCCGAATAGACTTTCGCGCCGGCGGCCGCCTGGACGTGCGCGTACAGCGGGGGGGCCGACGGCGACGCCGACTTCGACGCAGCCGGCCCCGCGATCAGCGCGAGGCCGGCGAGGGCGGCGGCGACCATCGCGACCGCGCGCCGCCGCGACGGATCAGCCACCGGCACCGACCTGCGCGTGCAGCTCGTCGAGGTCTTCGAGCATGTTCAGGGTGACCGCGTCCTTCGTCGCCGGGTCGTCGTGGCCGGACGACGTGCGCATGTCGGCGGCGAGATCGTCGGCGTGGTTGTAGCCGGTGATCGCGCGGTTGTGCGCGTCGATCGTCTCCTTCGGCACGTTGCCGCCGTTCTGCGCGACGACCCACCGCTCGAACTGGAGATACGTCGGCTTGCTGTCGCGCACGTATGCGATCGTCTTCTCGCGGTCGAGGCCGAGCCCGTCGATCGTCATCTGATCGAAGCCCGCGCCGCAGAAGTCGTAGCCGTCGGCGAGCCGGCCGGCGGACCCGAGCGTGAGCTTCGCCCACAGCCGCGGGAGGTGAAGCGCTCCGAGGGGACCCGCGGTCCCGGAACTGATCAACGGGATGACTTTGGTGCTCGTGGTGACGCCACTGCTCATCGGGAGTTCCTCCGCGTGTCAGGTCTTGGAGAGTTGTCGTGCGCGGCGTGACACGAAGGTCAGCTCCGCCACGCCGGATTTGTCGAGCTCGCCGAGACCGAGCTCGATCATCGTGTCGTACTGGCGCGCCGTCGCCTCGGCGAGCGGGAGGTTCAGTCCCTCGTGCTCGGCGAGCGCGGTCGCGATGTGCGAGTCCTTGGCCGCGTGCGCCGCGGAGAAGTAGACGTCGTGCTCGCGCGCCTGCATGTCGCCGCCGTCGGTTTCGAGCACACGCGAGTTGGCGCCGGTCTCGGAAAAGACCTCGCGCAGCATCGTCAGATCGAGGCCGAGCGCGTCGCCGAGACCCAGGCCTTCGGCAAGTCCCGCCGTGTTGATATTCATCACCATGTTGACGAGCGCTTTGACCTTCGCGGCCTCGCCGGCCGGTCCGATGTAGCGCAGCTTCTTGCTGAGCGCGGCGAGCAGCGGTTCGGCGTGTTCGAACGCTTCGCGCCGGCCGGCGACCATCAGATAGAGCGTGCCGTCGCGCGCCTGCGGGATCGAGCTCGCCATGCACGCTTCCAGGCTCCGCCCGCCGCGTTCTTCGACGCGCGACTGCGTCGTGACGTGGACGCTCGGCGTCACGGTCGCGCAGTTGATGAAGAGCTTGCCGTTCGCGTTCGCGAGCAGCGAGTCGCCGCCGCCGGTCGTGTAGATGCGGTCCATCGCCGCGTCGTCGCTGACGACGGTGATGACGACGTCGGACGCGTCCGCGATCTCGGCGAGCGTCGCGGCTGCCGTTGCGCCCAGTTCCGTCGCCAGCTCGCGCGCGGCGTCGGGCCGCGTGTCGTAGACGGCGGTGACGGGATAGCCGAGGTCGTGCAGGCGGCGCGCCATGTTCGCGCCCATCCGGCCGACGCCGACGAAGCCGATCCGCTCGCGCCGCGCGCTCATGGCGCGAGCCCGACGTCGAGGGGCGACTGATAGAGTTTCACGCCGTAGGTCTCCAGAATGCGGGTGAGTTCGCCTTTGTTCCGTGCGATCGCGCCGTCGAGCGCGTCCCGCGTCTTGGTGTCGCCGTGGCGCGCCCCCATCGCCATCGGGAACGCGTACTGTTCGGGCGCCCCCATCGAGCGGGAGTTCGGGACGGCGACGACGCGCAGGTCACCGCGCGAACGCAGGTAGTAGCCGACGGCGGGTTCCCACGTCACCGCGACCGCGACCTTCCCCGAGGTCACCGCGTCGAGCACCTCCGACGGCGACGTCCCCGCGTCGCTGCCGACGTCGAACGGCACCGCATGCAGGATCAGCGCGCGAACCTTCAGGCCGGTCTCGGCCGGCGTGTCAGACTCGAAGCCGATCTTGAGCTGGCGCAGCACCGGCGAGTCCATCGAGGTGATGTCGTAGTTGCGCTTCTTCGGGAAGATGAACACGTACGAGGAGATGTAGTACGGGCGGGTCGCCAGCACGTTGTCACTCGCGTACGGAACGTCGATCACGACGTCGCACTTGCCCGCGTTGAGCGTGTCGTGCAGGAACTGGTCGAAGCCGCCCGGCCCGCGCATCGACGCCCACGTGTACTGCACCCGCACGCCGAGCGCGTGCCCCATCGCAGCGGCGATCTTGTTCTCGAACCCGTCACCCGCACGGTTCGAGAACGGCATGTAGTCGGGATCGGCGCAGACGCGCAGCGGCGCGGGCGAAACGGCCGTCGCGGCGAGCAGGACGCACACCGCGACGGCCAGCCGGTGGAAGATCACAGCGAGAAGACGAGCAGGTCGCCGCCCAGCTGCGTGTAGTTCCTGAGGTCCTGCGCCGCGTTGACGGCGCCGAGCCCCGCGGTCGGTTCGGTCAGCCCCGCCGCGAGCCCGAGCGCGGCCCAGCCGCCGACACCGGAAAGGATCGCGACGTACTGCTTCCCGCCGTGCTTGTACGTCATCGGGTTGCCGATGATCCCGGACGGCGTCTTGAACTTCCACAGCAGGTTGCCGGTCTTCGTGTCCACCGCTTTGAACCAGCCGTCCATCGTGCCGTAGAACGCGACGCCGCCGTCGGTGGTGAGCGTTCCGCCCCAGGCCGGGAAGCGCTCGTGGTTGCTCCACACGATCTTGCCCGCGACGGGATCCCACGCGATCACGGCGCCGCGGTAGCCGCCCGGACCCGGATACATCTTCACGATCGCGCCGACGAACGGGAACCCGCTCTTGTACTTGACCGCGAAGGCCTTGTAGTCCATGCAGTTGTGGTTCGTCGGGACGATGAAGTAGCCGGTCTGCGGGTCGTACGACGCCGGCTGCTGGTCTTTGTTCCCCATCGCCGCCGGGCAGATGCCCTGCACGTTCACGCCCGCCTTCGTCAGGTAGCGCGCGTTCACGACGGGACGGCCGGTCGCCATGTCGATGCGCGACGCCCAGTTCACCGACGGGTCGAACGGTTTTGCGAGCAGCAGTTTTCCGTTGCGGCGGTCGAGTTCGTAGGCGAACCCGTTGCGGTCGAAGTGGACGAGCGCGGGGATCGTCTGACCGTTCATCTTCAGGTCCACGAGGATCATCTCGTTGACGCCGTCGTAGTCCCACGCGTCGTGCGGCGTCATCTGATAGCCCCACTTCGCCATCCCGGTGTCCGCGTTGCGCGCGAAGATCGTCATCGACCACTTGTTGTCGCCGGGCCGCTGCGAGGGATTCCACGTGCCGGGATTGCCGGTGCCGTAGTAGATGAGGTTGAGCTGCGGGTCGTAGGAGTACCAGCCCCAGGTCGTGCCGCCGCCGACCTTCCACTGCTCACCCTGCCACGTCGAAATGCCCGCGTTCTTCGGGCCGGAGAAATCCGCGCCGATGCGCGTGTCGCTGTCGGGGCCTTCGCTGTAGGCGCGCCAGAGGCGCTTGCCGTTCGCGATGTCGTACGCGGTCAGGTAGCCGCGCACGCCGTACTCGCCGCCCGAGACGCCGACGACGACGTACTTGTCCTTCACGATGAGCGGCGCCGAGGTCAGCGTCTGACCCATCGCCGCGTCGGAGTTCTTCACGTTCCAGACCACGTGCCCGCTGTTCGCGTCGAGCGCGATCACTTGGCCGTCGAGCGCGTCCTCGATGATCTTGCCGTCGCCGTACGCGACACCGCGGTTCACCAGGTCGCAGCATGCGACCGACGTCGCGAAGCTATCCTCCTTCGGCGTGTACTGCCACTTGATGTGGTAGTCGTTCAGGTCGATCGCGTAGACGTGGTTGGGGTACGCGCTCTCGTAGTACATCGTGTCGCCGACGACGAGCGGCTGGCCCTCGTGGCCGCGCGTCGCGCCGGTCGACATCGTCCACGCCGCCTTGAGGTTCGCGACGTTGTCGGTCTTGATCTCGTCGAGCGCACTGTGGCGCACGTTCGCGTAGTTTTGGCCCGGCATCACCCACTGGCCGGAGTCCGTCGCCATGTCGGCGAGTGCGACGCGCTGTTGCGCGCTGGTGACGCGGTAGCCCCCGAAAACGGTCGCGCTCAGCGCAAGCGCAACCAGGGCGGCCAAGGCAATACGGCGCATGGCACCTCCAAATTGATGACAGGCTAACGGTACGGCGCCGGCGCGGGGGCCACAAGTCGACCATTCGGTGTAGTCCGAAGGCGCGTGCGGGCATAGGAGTGCTCGGCGCCTCCGTCGCACGCTCTCGGTGGAAGCAGAGGATGTTCCGCGGGCCTGCACGGGAGGCGGGAGATGCTTGCCGGGAAGATGCTAGCCACGACGTCGGAGACGCTGGCCGCACCGATCGCAATCGCGGTCGTTGCCGACCAAGCGCTGACGCGTGACGCCCTGACGGCGGTGCTGACCGAGTCCGGCGACGTCGACGTTCTGGGCGCGACCACGTCGATGGAAGCCGCCGAGGAGCTGCTCCGTGAGGAACGGCTCCAGGTCGTTCTGGTGAACCTGCCGCTGGCGCCGGCCGACGGCGGCGAGCCCGCGCCCGGAATCGCGTTCATCCGCACCGCGAAGGCGCAGCGCCCCGACGTCGGCGTGCTTTCGCTCAAGCGTTCGGTCGACGAGCCGCTGCTGCGTGCTGCGCTCGACGCCGGTGCCGACGCCTGCTGTCTCGTGACGACGCCCGTCGCGCGGCTTCGCCAGGCGATCGCGGCGGTCGCCGCCGGCGCGACCTGGCTCGATCCCGAAATTTCGCGTGTGCTGCTCCGCCCGAAGGAGCGCCCGACGCTCCCGCACCTCTCACCGCGCGAGCGCGCGATCCTCGCGCTGATCGTCGACGGCTGCTCGAACGCGGAGATCGCCGCACAGCTCGGCTGCGCGACGGCCACCATCCACACCCACATCCTGCGCCTCTTCAAAAAGCTCGGCGTGCGCCACCGCGTCACCGCGGCCGTCGTCGCGCTGCGCGCCGGCCTGGTGTAAGAGCTACAGCCCCTTCACCGTTGCGCGCACGTCGCCGTGCGCGCGCACGTTGCCCAGCGCTTGTACGCCG
>JAFAMK010000281.1 GCA_019233415.1 Vulcanimicrobiota bacterium | reverse complement strand
GTCATCGCCGACAACGTCGGCGACAACGTCGGCGACTGCGCGGGGATGGCGGCCGACCTGTTCGAGACGTACGTCGTCACGACGACCGCCGCGATGCTGCTCGGCCACCTGATCCTCGGCACCGTGACCGGCGCGACGACCTTCCCGCTGATCCTGGGTGCGCTCTCGATCGTCACCTCGATCATCGGGACGCTGATCGTCGGCCGCGGCAACGTGACCAAGGGTGGGATCATGAACTCGCTCTACAGCGGGATGGTGCTGGCCGGCGTCCTCTCCGCCGCTGCGTTCGCGTGGGCGGCGCACCAGGAGTTCGGCGACGGGGTCGTCGTCGGCACGCAGACGATCGGCTGGCTCGGCATCTTCGGCTGTGCGCTCGTCGGGCTGTTCGTCACCGGGCTCATCACCTACATCACCGAGATCTACACCGGCACGTCGTTCCCGCCGGTGAAGAACATCGCGAAGGCCTCGGTCACCGGACACGCCACGAACATCATCAGCGGCCTCGCCGTCTCGATGCAAGCGACCGCGCTCCCCGCGCTCGTCATCGTCGTCGGCATCCTCGTCGCGTACGCGCTCGCCGGGCTGTACGGCGTCGGGATCGCGGTCATGTCGATGCTCTCGATGGCCGGGATCGTCGTCGCGATCGACTCGTTCGGGCCGATCACCGACAACGCGGGCGGAATCGCCGAGATGGCCGAGATGCCCGAAGACGTGCGCAACGTGACCGATCCGCTCGACGCGGTCGGCAACACGACGAAGGCCGTCACCAAGGGCTACGCGATCGGCTCGGCGGCGCTCGCCGCGGTCGTCCTGTTCGCGTCGTTCCTGCAAGAGCTGAGCGACAAGTGCAAGGCCGAACCGGCGCTGGCGTGCGCGAGCAACCCGATCGCCTTCGGCCTGCAGGACCCCTACGTGCTGTGCGGTCTGTTCATCGGCGGTCTCCTGCCGTACTTGTTCGCGTCGCTCTCGATGGAGTCGGTCGGGCGCGCCGGCGGCGCGGTCGTCGAAGAGGTCCGACGCCAGTTCCGCGAGATGCCCGGGATCATGGACGGCTCGCAGAAGCCGAACTACGCGACGACGGTCGACATCGTGACGCGCGCGGCGCTCAAGGAGATGATCCTGCCGGCGCTGATCCCGGTCGGCGTGCCGATCCTCATCGTGCTCGCGTCGTTCTTCCTTCCGAACAACGGCGGCGCGAAGCTGATGGGCGGCGTGCTCGTCGGCTCGATCGTCACCGGCCTCTTCCTCGCGCTCGCGATGACCGCCGGCGGCGGCGCATGGGACAACGCCAAGAAGTACATCGAAGACGGGAACTACGGCGGGAAGGGCTCGCCCGCGCACGCGGCGGCCGTCACCGGCGACACGGTCGGCGACCCGTACAAAGACACGGCGGGCCCCGCCATCAACCCGATGATCAAGGTGCTCAACATCGTCGCACTGCTGCTGGTCGGGTTCCTCGTCCACTAGCCGCGGCGGCAGGGCGGACTAGTACGTCCTGGTGAAAACGCCCTCCGCGCAGCCGACTAGCGCTGCGCAGAAAAAGAGGGTGTTTTCATCATGACCGACCTCCGTTTCGACGACCTCGATCTCCGCGAAGAACCTGCGGGCGCAGGCGAGGAGACCGACGCGCCCTCGGTGGGCGGGTGCACGACGTCGCAACAGTCGCGCTTCACCTGCTGCACCAGGCTCTGCTGACCGGCATTCACGATGACCGAACTTCGTTTCGACGATCTCGACCTTCGCGAAGAACCGGCCGGCACAGTCAGCGAGGAGGTGGCGCTCACGCTGTGGTGCTCGTCGGCGTACTCGCAGATGACGTGCTGCACCGCGTACTGCTGACCGCGTCGTCACCGTGACGAGAGGCGCCCCCGCACCGCGCGTGCGGGGGCGCTTTTTGTGCGGTCAGCGCGGGGCGTCGCCCAGGCGCGCGGCGACGCCGCGGAGCTTGTCCGGGTTGCGGGTGACGTAGATCGCGTTGATGCGTTCGCCGTCGGTCTCGATCGCCAGCGTTTGGACGACGGCTTCTTCGCCGGTGCGGTGCTCGTCGCCGAAGATGACGTAGCCCGGGTCGCCGTTGAGCAGGGCCGGGACGATCCGGCTGATGTACGGGGCGCCCTTCGTCGCGACGCCGACGAGGAAGCGTGCGACGTGGTCGGCGCCGACGACCGGATTGATCGCGGCCGTCGCTTTTCCGCCGCCGTCGCTGAGCAGCACGACGTCGTCGGTCAGCAAATGGATCACGGCGTCGACGTCGCCGGCGAGCAGTGCGGCGGTGAACGCGTCGCGTAGCCGGATTGCGTCCGCGCGGCGCGTGCTGCGGCGGGTCCGCGACTCGCGCACGTGCTCGCGGCCGCGTGAGGCCAGGCGGCGCGCGGCCTCCTCGCTGCGGTGCAGCGTGCTCGCGATCTCGGCGAACGGCACGTCGAGGACGTCGTGCAAGATGAACGCGGCGCGTTCGAGCGGCGAGAGCCGCTCGAGCGCGAGCATCAGCGCGAACGAGACGTCGTCGGCCAGCGTCGCGGTGGCTTCCGGATTGCCGGCCTCGTCGGAGACGATCGGCTCCGGAAGCCACGGGCCGACGTACGTTTCGCGCCGCGCGCGGGCCGAGCGCAGGCGGTCGAGCGCAAGGCGCGTGACGGTCGCGCGCAGGTAGGCGGCGTCGTCCGCGACCGTCGTGCGCCGGAGCGCGTCCGCGAAGCGCAGGTAGGCGTCCTGGACGATGTCCTCGGCCTCGGCGTTCGAGCCCAGCATCCGGTAGGCGAGGCGGTTCAGCGTCGCGCGGTGCGCCTCGAAACGGACGGCGTCCTCGTCGGTGCTCATACCGTTGAGACGCGCACGCGGCTCGGAACGTGACGTCCGGACGGACCGGCTTCAGCCGGCGGCGACCGCGACCGTCGTGTCGAGCAGCGCGCCGACCGCTTCCGGGCTCATCGGCCGGTAGAAGTGGAAGCCCTGCACATATTCGCAGTCGAGCGCGATCAGCTCCTCGACCTGGCGCGGCGTCTCGACGCCCTCGGCGACGACGTCGATCCCGTACGAGCGCGCGAGCTGGATCAGCATGCGGACGATCGGCGCGCTGCCGAGCCCGCCGTCGGTGCTCTCGACGAAGCTGCGGTCGATCTTCATCGCGTCGAACGGGAGCTGGTGCAGGTAGCGCAGCGACGAGTAGCCGGTCCCGAAGTCGTCGATGCACAGGTGCACGCCGGTCGCGCGCAGCCGTGCCAGCGAGCCGAGCGAGAGCGTGTTCGAGCGGATCACCGCGCTCTCGGTGATCTCCAGGACGATGTCGTCGGACGAGAGGCCGAAGCGGCGCAGGTTGCGCGCGACGAACGCGTCGAGGTCGGGTTCGAGGACCTCCTGCACCGAGAGGTTGATGTGCATCCGCAGATCGAGCAGCGGGGCGCGGCGGCGCCATTCCGCGAGCCGGCGGCACGCGTCGACGAAGACGAAGCGGCCGATCGGGACGACGAGCCCGACGTGCTCGGCAAGCGGGATGAACTCGCCCGGCGACACCTCGCCGGTGGCGGGATTCCGCCAGCGCACGAGCGCTTCGAAGCCCATGATGCGGCCGT
>JAFAMK010000277.1 GCA_019233415.1 Vulcanimicrobiota bacterium | reverse complement strand
CATGCTGCTGGCCTCGCAGTTCGAGTCGTTCCTCGACCCGCTGGTCATCATGATGTCGGTTCCGTTCGCGCTGATCGGGATCGTCGGCGCGCTCTGGATCACGCACCGCGCGTTCGGCCTCACCGCGTTCATCGGCTCGCTGATGCTGGTCGGCATCGCGGTGAAGAACGCGATTCTGGTCGTGGAGTTCACGAAGCAGCTGCGCCGCGACGAGGGCTACGACCCGCGCGAGGCGCTGATGCACGCCGGTCCGATGCGCCTGCGGCCGATCCTGATGACGACGCTCGCCACACTCGGCGGCATGCTCCCGATCGCGATCGGCATCGAGGCCGGCTCCGAGACGCAGGCCCCGCTCGGCACCGTCGTGATCGGCGGCCTCGTCACCTCGACGCTGCTCTCGCTCGTCGTCGTCCCGACGCTCTACCTCTGGGTCGCGCGCCACGTTGAGCCGCGCTTCACGCCCAAGCCCCCATCCTTCCGCCGCACCCCCCGCAACGACGGCCAGCCCATGGCCGAGCCAGCAACCGCACCAGCGGCGCGTTAGAACCCGTTGGCCTTAAGGCGAACGGAGTAGCCCCGCGGGGGCGGAACCGCGGGGGATGCGATCGATCCTCGACCGCTACGCCCCCGCTCCCGCCTACGACGAGTTCGCCGACGCCCTCGGACGCCCGCGCGCGCACTACGCGGCGCTCGCGGCGACGCTCGACGGGATCAGCTGGGCCGACTTCCGCCACCGCGTCACGACGGTCAACACGGTCCTGCTCCAGCGCGGCGTGACGTTCACCGTCTACGCCGACGCGCGCGGGACCGAGCGCATCCTGCCGTTCGACCTGATCCCGCGGATCATCGCGGCGCACGACTGGGACCGCATCGCGCGCGGCGTCGCGCAGCGCGTGCGCGCGCTCAACGCGTTCCTGCTCGACGTCTACGGCGAAGGCCGCATCCTGCGCGACCGCGTCGTCCCGCGCGAGCTGGTCTTCTCCTCGCCGCACTACGAGCGCGAGGCGATCGGGGTGCGCCCGCCGCGCGACGTCTACGTCCACGTCTCGGGGATCGACCTGATCCGCGATGCCGACGGCGCGTTCCTCGTGCTCGAAGACAACGCGCGCACGCCCTCCGGCATCTCGTACGTGCTGGAGAACCGCGACGTGCTGAAGCGCGCGTTCCCGCGCCTCTTCGACGGGTACGACCCGCGGCCGGTCGACGACTACCCGCTGCGGTTGCGCGACGCGCTGCTCGCCGCCGCGCCGCCGCAGGTCACCGAACCGACGATCGCGCTGCTGACGCCGGGCATCCACAACAGTGCGTACTTCGAGCACACGCTGCTCGCGCGACGGATGGGCGTCGAGCTCGTCGAGGGGAACGACCTGTTCGTGCGCGACAACGTCGTGTACGCGAAGACGACGCGCGGGCCGCAGCGCATCGACGTGCTCTACCGGCGCGTCGACGACGACTTCATGGACCCGCTCTATTTCCGGGCCGACTCGACGCTCGGTGCCGCCGGCATCTTCAACGCGTACCGTGCCGGGAACGTGACGCTGGCGAACGCGATCGGGACCGGCGTCGCCGACGACAAGGCCGTCTATCCGTACGTCCCCGCGATGATACGCTACTACCTGGGGGAGGAGCCGGCGCTGCAGAACGTCCCGACGTTCGACTGCTCGGACGACGTCCAGCGGGCGCACGTGCTGGCGCGCCTGCCGGAGCTGGTCGTGAAGCGCACGACGGCGTCGGGCGGCTACGGGATGCTGATGGGGCCGGCGAGCACGACCGCCGAGCGCGCGGCGTTCGCCGACGCGATCCGCGCGCGGCCGCGCGAGTTCATCGCGCAGCCGGTCGTGACGCTCTCCGCGCACCCGACCGTCGTCGAGGACGGGCTCGCCCCGCGCCACATCGACCTGCGGCCGTTCGCGCTGCTGGTCGGGGACCACGTCGACGTCCCGCCGGCGGCGCTGACGCGCGTCGCGCTGCGCGAGGGCTCGCTGGTGGTGAACTCCTCGCAGGGCGGCGGGTCGAAGGACACCTGGGTGCTGGCCGACTGATGCTGAGCCGCGTCGCCGAGTCGCTGTTCTGGACCGCGCGCAACGTCGAGCGCGCCGAGGACCTCGCGCGTTTGATCGACGTCACCGCGACGCGCTCGGTCGACCGCGCGGTCGACGCCGACCGTCGCTGGCGCTCGGCGTTCGGCGTCGCCGGGATCGAGCCGCCGTTCGACCGCCGCGTCGACCGCGCGAGCGCGGTCGAGCACATCGTCTTCGGCGTCGAGACGCAGCTCTCGATCGCCGCCTGCGTGCGGATCGCCCGCCGCAACGCGATCGGCGTGCGCGCCGAGCTGACGACCGAGGTCTGGGAGTGCATCAACGGGCTCTACCTTTTCGTCGAGGCACATTCGCCGCGCGCGGTCGGGCCGGACGGCGCCTCGACCTTCCTGCGCAGCATCCGCGACACCGCGCAGGCGTTCGGCGGCCTCTGCGACGCGACGCTCGCGCACGACGACGCTTGGGAGTTCTTGCGCCTGGGGCGTTTCCTCGAACGCGCGGCGATGACGGCGCGCGTGCTGCGCGAGATCGAACCCGACGCCGGCCCGCACGTGTGGGAGCTGGTGCTCGAAGTCTGCTGCGCGAGCGGTCCGTTCGCGCGCGCGCGGCAGCAGTCGTTCGAGCCGAACGAGGCGCTCGCGTTCCTCGCGCTCAGCGCGACGTTCCCGCGCTCGCTGCGCTTCTGCCTGCACGAGGTCGACCACGCGCTGCACCGGCTCTCCGGCGCGCCGGTCGGGACGTTCGCCGACGGCGCGGAACGCACGTCGGGACGAATCGCGGCCTCGCTCGACTTCGCCGGCGCGAACGACCTCGCGCGCGAGGGGACGGCGAATTTCGCGGCGCGCATCGCGCGCAGCCTCGACGACCTCGGCAGCGCGGTCACCGAGGTGTACTTCCCGCGGGTGCCGGTCGGCTGATGCGCTACACGATCGCGCACCGCACGCGCTACCGCTATCCCGTCCCCGTGCACGAGAGCCACACGATCGCGCACCTGCAGCCGCGCAGCGACCTGGCGCAATACTGCACGCGCTTCGAGCTGTCCGTCTCACCGCGCGCGCGGCTGTACGCGTACGCCGACCGCTACGGGAACGACGTGCACCACTTCGCGGTCCTCCCCGAGCACGACACGCTCGAGGTCGTCGCGCGCTCGCAGGTCGTCGTCGTGCGCGGCGCCGCGGCGGCGCCGGCGGCGCTCCCGCGCGAGCTGATCGACGACGATCCTGCCCTCGACGAATTGTGGGACTACGTGCACGAGAGCCGCTACGTGCGCTTCTGCGAGGAGCTCGATGCGCTGCTTTCGTCGATCGGGATTCCCGGGCGCGGCGACGACGCGGTGGCGTGGTTCCGCACCGCCGCGCAGGCGATCCACGACGGATTCGTCTACGAGAGCGGGACGACGAGCGTGCACGCAACGGTCGAGGAGTCGATCGCGCTGCGGCGCGGCGTCTGCCAGGACTTCGCGCACGTGCTGATCGCGCTGTGCCGGCGCGCGGGGATTCCGGCGCGCTACGTCAGCGGCTACATCCACTCGGGTTCCGGCGAGACGCTCGGCGCGGAGGCATCCCACGCCTGGGCCGAAGCGTATCTCGGCCCGCGCGGCTGGATCGGGATCGACCCGACGAACGATACGTGGATCGACGAGCAGTTCGTGCGCGTCGCAACGGGTCGCGACTACCGCGACGTCGCACCGGTCCGCGGCGTCTACACCGGCCCCTCGTCGAGCACGATGTCGGTCGACGTCGCCGTCGAGGCCCTCTCGCCGGCGCAGCAGGCACACACGTTCGCCGAACAGCAGCAGCAATAGAATTAGCCTTGCCGAATTCGAATTAGCCAGACCGAAGTCGTCAGCGGGGTTGACACGCGGGTGTACGATTGCTTCGGACATCCTCGTTAGGCGAGGCGTCCGCGTGACAACAAGCCGCTGCCCGGAAACGTCGAGAGACGCCAATGGGTGACCAGGCCCCGCCGAATCAAGGCGGGATCTAACGCGGCTGAGGCGAGCCTAACAAGCTCGGCTCTACGGCGCGCGGTGCCGAACCCTCGACGTTGAGGAGTATGCGCAGGCCGACGCCTGCGCGGCTGTTTCGACCGTCGAGATCGCGAGCGATCCGGCGGTTTTTCGTTTTCGCCCCGCACGGGGCCACGAGAGGAGGTGAGGTTCAGCGATGGACGGCGGCAGTAGTCCCACCGGCAATCCACCGCCCAGTACGGGGCGGCACATCACTACGCGCGTCGTCCTTGATGACGCGACACCCACCACGGAGTAGCGTCATGCTGAGCTTCATCTTGACCGCGCGCAAGCGCGCGCGCCGCACCTTCACCACGCCCGCCCCCGCCGCGCCGCACGCGAGCGGGATGCGCTTCTGGATCCTGTTCGCGCGATGAGCGCGATCACCGGGGCGCTCGGCACGATCGCGCACGGCGACGTCGCGCCGCGCCGCAACCTATGGCACCGGCTGCGCACGCTGCTCGCGATCCTCGGGCCGGGGCTCATCGTCATGGTCGGCGACAACGACGCCGGCGCGTTCGGCACGTACACGCAGGCCGGCCAGAACTACGGCACGACGCTGTTGTGGACGATGCTGCTGCTCGTCCCCGTCCTGTTCGTCAACCAGGAGATGGTGCTGCGGCTCGGCGTCGTCACCGGCGTCGGGCACGCGCGCCTCATCCTCGAGCGGTTCGGAAAGTTCTGGGGCGCGTTCAGCGTGATCGACCTCTTCCTGCTCAACGCGCTCACCATCGTCACCGAGTTCATCGGGATCAGCCTCGCGCTGGACTACTTCGGGTTGCCGAAGCTCGCCGGCGTCGCGGTCGCCGCCGCATTGGTGATGATCGGTGCGAGCACCGGGAGCCTGCGGCGCTTCGAGCGCTTCTCGATCGTCCTGTGCTTCGGGAGCCTGCTGCTCGTCCCGATCGTCGTCGCCGTGCACGCGCCGCTCGGCCCGAGCGTCCACGACTTCTTCGTCCCCGGCCTGCCGAAGGGCGACCTGAGCACCGTCATGCTGCTGATCATCGCGATCGTCGGCACGACCATCGCGCCGTGGCAGCTCTTCTTTCAGCAGAGCTACGTGATCGACAAGAAGATCACGCCGCGCTTCATGGCGTACGAGCGGTGGGACCTGGCGATCGGGATCGTCTTCGTCCTGGTCGGCGCGATCGCGATGATCTCGTTCACCGCCGGCGCGTTCGCGCACCACGCGGAGTTCGGGAATTTCCAGGATGCCGGCGCGGTCGCGTCCGGCCTCGCGAAGTACGCCGGCCGCGTCCCCGCCGCGCTGTTCGCGATCGCGCTGATCGACGCGAGCGTCATCGGCGCGGCCGCGGTCTCGCTCTCGACCGCGTACGCGGTCGGCGACGTGCTTTCGTTCAACCACTCACTCGACCGCAAGGTCGGCGACGCGCCGGTCTTCTACGCCGTCTATCTCGGGCTGATCGCGACCGCGGCGGCGCTCGTCGTCATCCCCGGCACGCCGCTGGGGCTGCTGACGAACGCAGTGCAGACGCTCGCGGGCGTGCTGCTGCCGAGCGCGACCGTCTTTCTGCTGCTGCTCTCGAACGACCGCGCGGTGCTCGGCCCGTGGGCGAACACGCGCCGCGTCAACGTCTTCACCGCGGTCGTCATCGCCGCGCTGGTGATGCTCTCGGTGATCCTGACGGCGTCCGTGCTGTTTCCGTCGATCACGACGGCGCAGATTCTCGCGATCCTCGCGGCCGGCGGCGTGCTGACGCTCGCGATCGGCACGTGGACCGCATTCCAACGTGGCGAGGACGCCACCGACCGCGCGACCGCGCGCACGCGGCGGGTGACTTGGCAGATGCCGCCGCTCGCGCAACTCCCGCCCGCCGCGCTCACATTGCAGAGCCGGGTCTGGCTCGTCGTGCTGCGGGCCTATCTGGTCCTGGCGGTCGGACTCGTCGTCTTGCGCGTCGTGCAGATCGCGCTACACCGATGACGCTCCTGGAGTTCACCCTGCGGCTGGTGGTCGCGCTCATCCTCGGCACCGTGGTCGGGTTCGAGCGGCAGTACCGCCAGCGGATGGCGGGGCTGCGCACGAACGCGCTCGTCGCGGTCGGTGCGGCGCTGTTCGTGATGCTCTCGCCGGTCGGCGCGGCTGCGGGGACGTTCCCGCAGGCGACGATCGCGGCGCAAGTCGTCTCCGGGATCGGCTTTCTCGCCGGTGGCGTGATCTTTCGCGAAGGGCTCAGCGTGCGCGGCCTCAACACCGCGGCGACGCTGTGGGCCACCGCGGCAGTCGGCGCGCTGGCGGGCTTCGGCATGATCGCGCAGGCCGCGATCGGCGCAGCCGGCGTGCTCGCCGCAAACGTCCTGCTGCGCCCGATCGCGCGGCGCATCAACCGCGCCCCGCTCGACGGCACCGAGGTCATCGCCACCGAGGAGGAGGAGGAGCCGTTCCCGTCCTCCGCTTCTCCACCGAACTCGCCGAAAAGGAATCCGTCGTGACGACGCAAGCCCGGACTCTTCCCGCGCTGGCGCTGCTCCTCGCGTGCGCCGCCCTCGCCTTCGCCCACACCGACGCGCTCGCGCAGAGCAGCACGCCGTCGCCCTCGCCTGCACCGTCCGGCTCGCCCGCGCGGTCGGCATCGCCCGCAGCGTCCGCGTCGCCCGAGGCGTCCGCGTCGCCGACCGAGTCGCCCTCGCCGACGCCGCGGCCGGGGACGATTCGGCTCGGGATCGACGCGCACACGACGTTCATTTCGCAGGGAACGAACGGGCCGGGGATCGTGCCGCCGGAAGCCGCCGGCTTCGCGGCCGGTTCGCCGCTCTCGCCACTCTCGCCGTACGACACGTTCTCGAGCGCACCGCTCGTGCCGGGGAACGCGTCGGAGTCCGGGCTGGTGCTCACGCCGAGCTACTACGGGCGCGGGTTCGACCTGCACGTCGCGCTCGCGGCGGGCTACGTGCGCGGCAGCGTGACGAACGCGGCATACTGGGGCGAGTCGCTGACCCCGTCGCTCAACCCGCACCTCGGCGCGCAGATGTTGCCGTATCAGATCCTGTTCCCCACGCACGCGGGACAGGACGACGGTACGGGCTTCGTCGCCTCGGTGCTGTCCGGTGCGATCACCTCGAAGGACGGCGACCTCGCGCTGAAGGCGGGGTGGTTCGACCTTGCGCAGACGGTGCCGTTCGTGTTCGTGCAACCCGCGCTGACGAACGCGCTGCCGGCGATCGGGCTTGCGACGCCGGAGACGCTCGGCGACGGCCCGCCGAACCTCGACGCGTGGGCGCAGTCGTCGCAGCAACTGCAGCTGCACGGCCTCGACTTCGTCGGAAAGCACGATCTCGCGACGCTCGAGCTGACGGACGCGGCGCTGCCGTCGCTGCCGGGGACCGGCGCGCGCCTGATCGGCGGCACCTTCGTCATCGACCACGGTGAGGGGACGAAGTACAGCGCGACGTACGACCACGTCTCGACCGGCGGCGCACTCGTTTCGACGACGATCCTCTACGGCGGCGACGCGCAGTTGATCCCGACGCCGCAGGGACCGCTGCCGGCCAGCATGATCGGCGGCCAGCGCCAGCGCCTCTACGGCCTCGCCGCGTCGTTCCACGCCGCGCGCGCGCTCGACGGAATCGCCGAGTACGGGCACTCGACGTACGACGCCGACCACGTCGCCGAGCCTGGCACCGGCCAGGCCGGCAACTACGAGCACCTCGGCCTCACGCACCCGCTCGGCCGCGCGACGGTCGCGTTCGACTACTACCGCAACGAGGCGTACTACGCGCAGGAACTGTTGCCGTACGGCGCGCCGGAGAACGTGTGGAGCGTCGCGTGGTCGTGGCCCGGCCAGTGGCTGAAGTCGAACTACCAGCTGATCGACGACTTCCCGGTGAACATCGACCGCCAGGGCTACCGCGTCAAAGCGAATTGGAAAACCCCGGGCAACGTCGACCTGCGCGCGTCGTTCGCGAACTTCGGCCAGATCGACCCGATCACGTACACGAACGCGCGCAAGACCGGCTTCATCGACGGCTTCTTCCTGCCGCAGCCGGACGACGCGGCGACGCTCGGGCGCCAGCACCAGTACGCGCTCTTCGCCGGCTGGCACCCGTCGTTCGCCGACGTGACGGTCGACTACACCGAGGACACGATGCGCCGCAACGCCGTGCTCGCGCATCCGGAGGACACCGTCTCGTACGACACGCCGGAACTGGTGCTGACGGTCGCGCGGCACGTCGGTTCGCACGCGCTCGTCTCGGCGGGGCTCGCGCGGTACGGGATGCGCGGCACGTTCGGGCAGGGCTACACGAACGTCGACTTCGCCGAGCGCGTCGCATTCGCCGGCGTCGAGCTGCAGCAGAACGCGCACGCGAGCGCGCTGCTCTCGCTGCGCCGCACGACGTTCGGCGGGCTGCCGAGCCAGCTCGGCGGCCCGCCGCCCGACTTCGCCGGAACGCTGCTCGTGTTCGAGCAGCGCTACAAGCTCTGACCTAGCCGGCCGGCGCCGACACGGGGCGCGTCAGCTTCAGGTGGACGATCGTGCCCTTCTTCACCACGATGTCGCTCTTCATCGACGTCGCGAGAACGAAGCCGGCGCCCGCGCCCATCATCCCGCCGTGGCGCATCCCCGTGCGCTTCGCCACGATGTGCCCGGTGACGGCGCTCCCGACGATGATCGCGGAGTCGCGCAGCAGGTGCATGTGCGCCACGAACTCCTTCATCGACGTGATCTGCGCGGCGATCTCCGTGCGCGTCCCGTCGGCCAGGACGACGTCGTCGAGGATCACGTTCATCGTCGCGCCGTGACCGGGGTGGGCCGGCGAGACGTTCTCGACGTGTCCTTCGATCTTCGCGCCCTTCAGCGCCGGCGGCGCCTTGTGGAAGAACCCTTCGTGCTCGGTCAACGTGAACGTGTCGCCGTTGTGGAGGTGCTTCGTGTTCAGCTCCTGATCGAGCCGCGCTTCGAACTGCGCGCCGGCCGGTGCGTAGGCGTTCTGCGCGATGGCGGGAACCGCCGCCCCGGCGAGCGTGCCGAGGCCGAGGACGAGTGCAAGTGTACGACGCATGGCGCCCTGATACCGGACGCGGCGCCGCGCGTCCTCGCGCTAGCCGCCGCCGGCCGGGGCGAGTAGGTCGAACGCGCCGCGCGAGGCGATCTTCTCGCCGGTACGGAGACCGCTCGCGACGAGCGTCGTGGTATCGTCGCCGTCCGCGACGCCGATCTCGCGCGAGACGAAGGTCGGGTTCCCGTCCTTGCCCTTGGCCCGCACGAACACGACCGCGTGCCCGCTCTGCGGATCTTCGACGATCGCCTCGGTCGGGATCAGCACGCCGCGCCGCTCGCCGGCCGCGATCGTCGCTTCGACCGCGTCACCCGACGCCGCGCCCTCCGGCGCGCCGCTGAGCACGACGGTGCTGGTCTGCGTCGTCGGGTCGACGCTCGGGACGACGGCACGCACGACCGCGTTCGCCCGCGTACCACGCGCCGGAACCGTCACGACCGCCGTATCGCCGGGCTTGATCTGCGTCGCCGCGTCGCCGGTGACGGTGACCGTCACGGCGTTCGAACGCGGGGGGCCGACGACGACCGCTGCCTGGGTCGGATCGACCGACTCGCCCGGGTGCTTGAGGATCGCGACGACGACGCCGTCGTCCGGCGCGCGCAGCACGCCGTTGGCGAGGCTGCGCTGCGCGGAAGCGGCGCGGCTCTGCGCGGAACTGGCCTGTGCACCGGTGACCGTCACCTGCGCCTGCGCGGCACGCACGTCGCTCTCGGCCTGCGCGACGTCGGCGCGCGCCTGCAACATCGCGCCGCCGATCCCGGCCGACGCGCTGCTCGCCTTCGAGCGCGCGGCGTCGGCGTCGTCCTGGTCGAGCGCGAGCTGCTGGCGCGCCGCTTCGACGTCCTTCTGCGCGGCGACGCCGCCCGCGAACAGCGTCTGTTCGCGCTGCAGGTTGCGCTGGTCCGTGTCGACTTTTGCGAGCGTCTGGCGCAGCGCGGCCTGCGCGCCGGTCGCGTCGCTTTGCGCGCTCCCTGCGCCCTGCTGCAGCGCGGCGAGCCGCGAGCGCGCGGCGCTCAAGCGCTGCTGCGCGCTCGCCAGCGCCTGCGCGGGAACGCTCCCGCCACCGTACGATGCTGCCGCGGCGCGCGCATCGGCACCGGCCTGCGCGGCGTCGAGCGCGAGCCCGCTGGTGTCGAGTTCCGCAAGCGGCTGGCCTGCGGTGACGGTCTCGCCGACGTGCACGTCGATCCGCGCGAGGATCCCGCTTCCGGCGAACGCGAGCTTCGCGTCGCCGCCGGCGGGGATGCCGACGCGGCCCTGCGCGCGCACGTGCGTGACGAACGTGCCGAAACGCGCGGTCGCGAGCGGAACGTCGGGCGCCGACGACTCCGCGCCGACCTTCGCCGGCGCGCTACGATGGCCGAACGCGAACGCGAGCACGGCGATCAGGACGGCGGCGGCCAGCCCGGCGATCAGCGTGGTTCGGCGCGTCATTGCGAGACCTCCAAGTCGAGCGTCGCCTGCGCCTGCAGGCGGTCGTAGAGTGCGGACAGCTCGTCGACCTGCGCCTGCGCGTAGGCCGAACGGGCGGAGGCGAGATCGAGGCTGGTCGACGCGCCGTTGCGGTAACCGAGCGTCGCCGCGTCCAGTTCGGCGCGCGCGGCATCGAGCGCGGCGGCAGTCGCGCGCTCGGCCTCGACGGTCGCGGCGGCGTTGCGCGCGGCGGCGCCGACGTCGCTCGCGACCTGTCGCACGACGCCCTCACGCTTCGCGCTCGCCGCGTCGAGCAGCGCGCGCTGCGCGCGCACCTTCGCGCTCAGCGCGCCGCCGAGCGGGATCGCGACCTGCGCGGTCAGCGTCGGCCCGCCGACCGCGAACCCCGAGTCGACGCCACGCGTGTAGCCGGCGCCGACCGTGACCGGCGGAAGCACGCCGCGTTCGGCGGCGCGCACGCCGGCTTCCGCGGCGTGGACGTTCTCGTTCGCCGACTTCACCTCGGCGCGCCGTGCGAGCGCCGCGCTGACGGCAGCATCGGGCGCGGGGATCGCAGGCGCGATCACGGGCACGTTCGTCGCCGCCGCGAGCTGCGCCGGCGTCAGTCCGGTCTCGCGCGCGAGCGCGTCGGTCGCGTTCGCGTCGTCGGCTTTGGCGCGCGCGAGGTCGGCCTGCGCGCGCGCCTGCGCAACCTGCGCGCGCACGACGTCGATCTTCGGCGCGTCGCCGGCCGCGAAGCGCTTCTGCGCGGCGTCGTAGAATGCGGCCGCGCTCGCCCGCGCGTCGGCGCGCGCGCCGGCGACCGAACGCGCCTTCAGCGCGGCGTAGTAGAGCCCGATCACCTTCACGCGCTCGGTGCGCTCGGCGACGACCTCGTCGGTCTGCGCGGCGCGCAGCGAGGCCGCGGCCTGCGCGACGAGCGGCGCGTACTGCGCGACGTCGCCGAGCGTGATCTGCGCGCCGTAGCTGGTCAGCCGCTGCGCGATCGTCCCCTCCGCCGCGCCCTGCGGCGCCTCGGCGTAGCCGGCCGTCGCGGAGAGCCCGTACGCGCCGCGCGCCTGGTCGTACGCCGCGCGCGCGCCGCTCAGCGCGGCCTGCGCGCCGCGCACGTCGGGCGACGACGCGAGCGCGCGCTGCTGCGCGTCGGCGAGCGCGAGCTGCGCGAAGCCGAGCGCCGCCGCGGAATCGGCCGGCGCTTGCGCGCGCGTGGGTTGCACCGCGCCGGCGACGAGCGCGAGCACGAGCATCCCCGCGGCGGCGGCCGGCACGGTGCCGTGCGCCGGGATGCGCGCGCGGCGGCCCATGAACGCCTGATAGAGCACCGGGATCAGCACGAGCGTGAAGATCGTCGCGGTCGAGAGCCCGCCGATGACCGCGATCGCGAGCGGCTTCTCCATCTCCGCGCCGGAGCCGAGCCCGAACGCGAGCGGAAGGAGCCCACCGATCGCGGCGAGGGTCGTCATCAGGATGGGTCGCAAGCGCGTCTGCCCCGCGACGACGAGCGAAGCGGCGACGTCCGCGCCCGTCGCGCGCTGCTTGTTCGCGGCGTCGATCAGCAGGATGCCGTTCTTCACGACGATCCCGACCAGCAGCAAGAGGCCCATGAACGACGAGACGTTGACCGGCGTGCGCGTGATCGCAAGGCCGAGCGCGACGCCGATCAGC
>JAFAMK010000185.1 GCA_019233415.1 Vulcanimicrobiota bacterium | reverse complement strand
CGTCCAGTAGCGAACGTTCACGTCGGACTCCGCGTCGCCCGGGAAGACGAAGCTCGTCTCGGAGAGGTTCGTCTCGCGCGCGATCGCCTGCATCGTCGCGTCGTCGAGCCCGCGCGCGTCGAGCACGACGGCGCAGGCGTTCCCGTGGAGCGGCGTCGTGGTGAAGGCGTCGACCCAGAGGACGGACAGTTCGGCCGGCATACGCGATGCTCAGTCCGCGTCGCCGGCGCGGCCGCCGATGTCGGAGCCGCCGGCGGTCGGGTCGTGGTCGTCCTCGTTCAGGTGCAGCTCGCGGACCGGCGTCGCGGTCTCGCCTTCGTCGGCCTCGTCGTCGGTCGCCGGCTCTTCGTACTCGTCGGTGTCACCGCTACCCGTCATCGCACTCGTGCCTCCGTCGCTCGGAATCGTGGGCCGGCGGGGTTCGTTCCCGGCCGCGCCAGCCCTCGAACAGGAGCGTTCGGTTCGACGAGGTACCTGCCGGACCGTGCGATACCGTAACCTGGGGCGCTGGGGCGTCAAGATTTCGGCGGTCGGCCTCGGCTCGTGGCTGACCTACGGCGGCAGCGTCGAGGAGGACGCCGCGCAGGCGTGCATCCGGCGCGCGTACGAGCAGGGCGTGACCTTCTTCGACACCGCGAACGTCTACGCGCGCGGCCGTTCCGAGGAAGTCGTCGGGCGCGCGATCAGCGCCTTCCCGCGCACGTCGATCGTCCTCGCGACGAAGGTGTACTTCCCGATGGGCGCCGGTCCGAACGACCGCGGGCTCTCGCGCAAGCACATCCGCGAGCAGATCGACTTGTCGCTGAAGCGGCTGCAGGTCGACTACGTCGACCTCTACCAGTGCCACCGCTACGACACGTCGGTGCCGCTCGAAGAAACGGTGCAGGCGATGAACGACCTCGTGCGCGCGGGCAAAGTTCTCTACTGGGGCGTGAGCGAGTGGAACGCCGACCAGATCGCCGCGGCGGTCAACCTGGCCCGCGCGCGCGGCTGGGCCGAGCCCGTTTCGAACCAGCCGCAGTACAGCGCGCTGTGGCGGCGCGTCGAGCCGCGCGTCTTCCCCGCCTGCCGTTCGTACGGGCTCGGGAACGTCGTCTGGTCGCCGCTCGCGATGGGAATTCTGACCGGCAAGTACACCGACGCGTCGCA
Organism: Vulcanimicrobiota bacterium; assembly: GCA_019233415.1. Classification (GTDB taxonomy): domain Bacteria; phylum Vulcanimicrobiota; class Vulcanimicrobiia; order Vulcanimicrobiales; family Vulcanimicrobiaceae; genus Vulcanimicrobium. The sequence goes on along the minus strand of JAFAMK010000185.1, from coordinate 11,930 downwards.
CCCGCCGCAGGGAACGCGCGCGGCCGGCAGCGCGGCCGAGATGATGGAAGACTACTTCACGCAGCCGGTGCTCGACGCGGTCCAGCGGCTCAAACCACTCGCCGAGCGCGCGCACTGCACGCTCGCGCAGCTCGCGCTCGCATGGTGCCTGCGCACCGACGTCGTCTCGTCGGTGATCGTCGGCGCGACGCGCCCGGAACAAGTCGACGACAACGTCGCCGCCGCCGACCTCGACGTCGACCCGGAAATCTTCCGGCAGATGAACGACATCCTCGCCCCGGTCGCGCCGTTCGAACCGTATACCGGCTAGGTTTCGTCGCCGCTCGTCTGCGGCACGAGCGTTCCGAGAAACGCGCCCAGGATGTCCTGCGGCGCGTTGTTCTGCGGCCCGCCGATCACGCTCCAGTCGAAGTAGCGGTTGACGTCGGAACGCCGCAGCGTGCTCTCCAGCGTCTCGAGCGCCTCGTCGGACGTGATCATCCACAGCAGCACGACCGCATCCAGCTCGCGTGACCGCTCCATGACGTGGTAGCGATAGGCCCAGATGACCCCTTCGTCGTCCTCGACGAACGCCTCGTTGAGCTGCGCGACCCGGTTCTGCAAGAACGCCGTCGCCTCGTCCGCACTCAGATCGTACCAGGCAGCCTTCGGAATGAACGTCGTCAGGTAAAACTGCGGCGGCGCCTCGTCGTCATCATCGTCGTCGTCAGGATCGATCCGGTCCGGGTCCAAGGGCTCCATCCCGACCCCTGTACCCGTTCCAACTTCACGCCGCCTGCGCTTGCATTCAGTCGTATTCGGCGTGGGCGCGCCATCCGTCGAGCTGCCAACCGATTCGCGACACCGTGCCGTCGTTGAGGTTGACGTCGTACTCGTCGCGGTCGAGGATGGGGCCTTTGCCGTAGGTGGGGGACCACCAGTGTTCGAGGGTGCGCCAGGGGCCGGCGACGTCGACGACGTGTTGCGGCGGGGTGCCGACGAAGTGCGGGATGCCATCGATCGTGCGCACGTCGATGGGATGTGGTTCGTCGAGGAGGCGGAGTTGTAGGGTGGCGTGCGGGGGGAGTGGGGGTGGGTCGGGTTGTGGGGTGCGTGTTATGAGTGGTTCGAGGGTGAAGGGTTCGAAGGTGTAGCGGCGTTCGATGCGGGGGCCGTCGTGGATGTGGGCGCGCAGTGCACGGCCCTCGCCGAGTGCGGCGTCGAGACGCGCGAGGACGACGCCGACTGCGTCCGGGTCGGGGTCGTTTGCGGCGAAGAGCGAGAGCGGGACGCCGCCGCTGGCGAGTTCTTCCGCGGCGAGGCGCAGACCGACGACGGGTGCGTTCAGCGTGACACCTTCGAGTCGTGCGCGCAGTAATTCGAAGAGCGTTGTCGGGACTGCGGTTGGTTGTGCGACGCGCGTTGTGAGGTCGTGTGTTTCGCCGTCTTCGCACTCCAGTTGCAGCATGAGACGGCCCGCGCGCTTTCCCGCCGCGCACAGGTCGTCGACGACCCAGCCGACGAGCGTGCGCAGCGCGAACAGCACCTGCTCTTCGGAGTTCGCGGCGCCTTCACCGTAGAGCGTGCGCCCGACGCGCAGCGCGCGCGGACGCGGCTTCAGCGGTTCGTCGTCGATTCCGCGCGCGCGGTCGTGCCAGATCGCGGCGTCGCTTCCGAAGCGGCGCACGAACGGGCCGTGCGGGAGTGCGGCGAGCTCGCCGAGCGTCGACACGCCGAGCAGCCGCAGCCGTTCGCGCACGTTCTCGTCGAGCGGGAGCAGTTCGGTCGAGAGCGGTGCGAGGAACGCCGCCGGGTCGCCGTCGCAGACGACCGCGTCGCCGCGTCCCGGCGGCCACGGCGCGCACGCCGCGGCGTACGCGACGAAGCGGTTCGGTCCGAAACCCATCCGCAGCGGAAGGTCGAAGCCGGTCAGCGCGGCGCGGACCGCGCCGAGCCACGCTACCGGGTCGCCGGCGATTCCGTGCATCTCCAGGAACGCGCGGCCGAGCCCGCCGTCCTCGACGACCGGCGAGGCGGCGTCGAGCGCGTCGAGGACCTCGGCCCACACCCGCGCGTCGGCGGCCGGATCGTCGAAGACCGTGCGTGCCTCGAGCGCGACCGCCTGCGCCTGCACCAGCGTCATTCCCGACCGCACCCCCAGCGCGGCGGCGGTCAGCGTGCAGTCGACGACGCGTCCGCGTTCGAGCCGGTCGGCCAGGATCAGCGGCGCGTCCAGGTCGACGCGGGGTTGGGTCAGCCGCGCGACGGCGAGGCGGAAGGCCGGGATCCACAAGCAGACGACGGGCATCGTCGTCCGAGAATATCGAACATGCGTTCGAAGATCAAGGGCCGCAGGCCGTCGGCTTCCGAAGGTAGTTTTGCATACAGAACTAATGGTTCTGTATGCAAATAGGACGCACGGTGCTCGTGCCGCTCCTGATCGTCGGGCTCGCCGGGCTGCTCGGAGCCGACGAGACCGCGCCGCCGACCGCTTCTCCCGGGCCCGATCCGGCGAGCGCGTTGCTCGGGACGTGGGCGGCGGCGCGGACGTTCGGGCCCGCGCTGCGCGGCCCCATCGAGGTGCGAGACCCCGTCGCGCCGCGGGCCGCGCTCGGCGGGTTCGTCGCGCGGGGTGCGGCCGACGGCGGCGGCGGCGGCCTCGTCTTCCGCTTCCCGGGCGACCGCGGCGAGCTGCGGCTGCCGGCCCGGCTGCGCGGTGCGCGGATCGACGCGATGTGGGTGCAGCCGACGATGCTCACCGGCGGCGCGCGCTATGCCTCGCCGGTCGCGCTCGCCGCCGTCGCGCCCGGCGTGTGGCGCGGCCGCGTCGCGCCGCTCGACGACCAGGTGCGGATGACGCTGCACGTCGTGCGCGGCGCCGACGGCCGCGTCGGCGCGTTCTTGCGCGACCCGCTCTTCAACGCCGGCCGGCGCCTGCGCACGATGTCGGTTGCGGTCGACGGCCGTCGCGTCACCTTCACGCCGAGCAGCGCCGCACCGGCTGCCCCGATGCTCGTCGCACCGCTCACCGGCGACGACGCGCTCACGCTAACGCTGCCGCCGGCCGCGGGATTGCCGCCGCTCGCGTTCGTGCGGCGCGCCGGCGCGGGCGATCCGCCGTCCAATTTCGCGTACCGGCGCCCGCAGGCGACCGGCGACGGTTGGGCGATCGCGTCGGCGTCGGAGGTCGGGATCGCGCCGGCGGCGCTGGTCGCGCTCGCGCGCTTCGCAGCCGGGAGCGCGCCGACCGGGGTCACCTCGCCGGACGTGCACGCGGTGGCGATCGCGCGGCACGGCAAGCTCATCTTCGACGACTACTTCGCGGGCTTCGACGACGCGACGCCGCACGACACGCGCTCGGCGGGGAAGACGTACGCCGACATGCTGGTCGGCGCAGCGATCCTCGCTGGCACGCCGATCCGCGACGACACGCCGCTCCTGCGCCTCTTTCCGCAGGAGACCGGGCTCGCGAACCCCGATCCGCGCAAGGCGCGAATCACCGTCGGCGATGCGCTTTCGATGTCGACCGGGCTCGACTGCGACGACGACGACGATACGTCGGCCGCCAACGAGAGCACGATGCAGGCGCAGACGCGCCAGCCCGACTGGTACCGGTTCATGCTCGACACGCGCATGGTGCGCGATCCCGGGACGAAAGCGGTGTACTGCAGCGCGAGCATCAACCTCGCCGGCGGCGCGGTCGCCGGCGCGGCGCGCGCGTGGCTGCCGGCGTTCTTCGCGCAGCACGTCGCCGTGCCGCTGCAGATGCAGCGCTATGCGCTCAACCTCACGCCGACCGGTCAGATGTACCTCGGCGGCGGCGCGTACGTGCGGCCGCGCGACTTCCTGAAGATCGGGCAGGTCTTTCTCGACGGCGGGACGTGGCACGGCCGCCGCATCGTCCCGCGCGACTGGGTCGCGCGCTCGTGGACCGCGCGGCGCGCGCTCGGGCCCGGCGACGGCTACGGGTACGCCTGGCACGTGCGCGCGTTCGCCGCCGGTGCGCGAACCTACCGCGACTACGAGGCGCAGGGAAACGGCGGGCAGGTTCTCGCCGTCTTCCCGCAGCTCGACCTCGCCGTGATGATGATGCAGGGAAACTACCAGAACTTCACCACCTGGGGCGCGACGCGCGACGCGATCCTGCGGCGCGTGATCGCCGCGGTCGAGCATCCGTGATGGCGGTCGAGATGCTGCGCGCGCGCGTCGCGGAGCGCATCCGGCGTGGCATCGTCGAGGGCGCGCTGGCCCCGGGAAGCCGGATCAACGAGTCGCAGCTCAGCGCCGAATACGGCGTCAGCCGCACGCCGCTGCGCGAAGCGCTGCTGACCGTGGAAGGACTCGGTTTGCTCGAAGCCGATCCGCAGCGCGGGTTCTTCGTCACGCCGCTCTCCGCGCGCGAGGTGCGCGAACTGTATCCGATCGGGCGTGCACTCGACGAGCTCGCGGTGCGCAGCGCCGGCTTCGTCCCCGTCGCGGCGCTCGACCGGCTCGACGCGCTCAACGCGCAATTTCGCGCCGCGCGCGACCGGCCCGAGGAGGCGCGCCTCGCCGACCGCGACTTCCACCGCGCGCTCGTCGACCGTTGCCCGAACCGGCGGCTGCTGGCGATGCTCGACGCGGTGCAGGCGGGGATGGAGCGCTACGAGCGCGTCTACATGTCGGACGCCGGGGACGTCGAGCGCTCCGCGCGCCGGCACGACGAGGTCGTCGCCGCGCTGCGCCGCGACGACCTCGACACGGCGGTGCGCATTTTGAGCGAGGTGTGGGACTACAGCGCCCAGCGTCTGCTGCTCGCGCTCGGCGAACACCCGTAACGCGGTGGCATGCCCGCACGTTGAGGGGACATGCTGTCATTCATGCTCGCCGCGCTGCTCGTGATCCCAGCCTCGGTTTCGGTGTCTTCCGGGCCGCGCGTCGGTCCGCCGCTCAACGCTCCCCGCGCCGATGGCGAAGCGCTGATCGTCAACTCGGGGTCGACCAACCGCGAAGGATACCGGCTGCGCATCTACGCCAGCGGGTTGATCGAAGTCCAGCAGGGGGCCATCCCCGTGCGCGTCCCGGGACGACGTCGCGCGCCGGCCGCGCTCGTCGCCCGCTTCTTCGACGACTTGAATGCCGCTGGGCGGCTCGACACGTTGCCGGCCGTGCACTGCATGAAGAGCGTCTCGTTCGGCTCGACCACGTGGATCGGCTACCACGGCGCGGTCTCGCCCGACATGTCGTGCCCGAGCCCGTCGGCCGCGGCGCGCGCGCTCGCAGTCGACGCGAACGCGCTCGCCGGCGCCGCGGGCGTCACCTCGATGCAGTCGCGTCCGCTCAAGCCGCTCTGAGCGGAGATGAACTCGGGCTGAAAAGGCGGTGAACGTTCACTGAGAGCGGGTGATGACGCCTCTGCGCGATGCGTACATGGGCCATACGGACTCATCCGGACCGCATCCGACAACGCAAGACGCACTCATCAAATCGCTTCTTCAGGAGACGCTCATGTTCACGAAGACGCTCGTCGCAACCGCCCTTCTCGCCGGGCTCATCGCGCCGCTGGCCGCCAGCGCCGACGGCGAAGTCGAACAGCGCATCGACAACCAGCAGGGCCGCATCGCCCAGGGCGTGCACAGTGGTCAGCTGACGTACGGCGAGTACCACCGGCTCGACAACGGCCTCGACCGCATCCAGGCGCAGCGCGCCTACGATCTGCGCCACAACGACGGCCGCCTCACCTCGGGCGAGTACCACCAGCTGAACCGCGAAGAGAACAACCTCTCCGACCGCATCTACTTCGACAAGAACAACCGCTGGCACCAGCGCTAGCGCAAGACCTCGTCCTCCTCCTCCGCCGGCTCCGCGACGAACTCGCGCTCGCGCACGTCGACGAACAACGGCCGGTCTTCGAATCCTTCGCATCGCACGAGCGCGTCGCCCACCGGGGCGGCGCGTTTGTGTTTGCGCACGACGACGCGCACGTCGTATCCGATCAGCTCGCAGCAGGGGCCGGACGGGCCGTTCCAGCGAGTCCGTTCGATCGACGTTTCGAGCCGAACCGATGCGACGTAGCGCAGCTCCGACGAGGCCTCGACGCCGAGCGCGATCAGCAGCGTGTTGGAGCGGTGCGCGAGGCTCGCGAGACGCGTCCAGGCGGCGGTACTGGTCCCGCGCCCGCTGGGGAGCGCCGGGATCACGACGACGGTGAACGCGCCGGAGCGCACGATGATGTCGGCCGCGCGGGCGGCGTCGAGCGGCGTGTCGGTCCGCACGATCAGCAGCCGCTCCAGCCGGACCTTGGCCGCCGCCAGGGCGGGCGGGAACAGATCGACACCCACGATCGCCCCCAGCCCGCGCCGCGTCGCCGCCGCGAGGAGACGCGCGGCAAGCGCGCTCCGGCCCGAGCTCGGCGGCCCCTCGAGCGTCCCGATCGTCCCGCGCCGGAAGCCCCCACCCAGCACGGCGTCCAGCGCGGTCAGCTCGGTCCGAAGCACCGCCTCCTCGCCGAGCACGAACGCCGCCCCCGTCGTCTCCCGGTGACGATGGTCGAAGCGTTCGCGCAGGGCCGCGAAAGCGGGGTCGGCGCTCATGGGAGTGCTATCGTAAATCGAACATATGTTCGATGTCAACTCCCAGCCGAGCCCCCGGCAAGCAGGTGCGCCGGCCCCCGGTGGGGATGAACCGGAGAGCCCGTGACCGCACTACCGACGATCGCCGCCTCGGCGATCGACGTGGCGCCCCTGCGCTACGTCGACCACACCCTCCCCAACGGCCTGCGCGCCATCCTCGTCCCCGACCCGCGGGTCCCCTCGGTCGCGATCAACGTCGCTTACCGCGTCGGCGGGAAGGACGACCCGCCCGAGCGCTCGGGGTTCGCGCACCTCTTCGAGCACCTGATGTTCAAGGGTACCTCGGGGACGGCGCCCGAGACGATCGACCGGCTGACCGAGGACGTCGGCGGCTACAACAACGCCTTCACGTCGGAAGACATCACGAACTACTACGAGGTCGTTCCGTCGAACCACCTCGAGCGGCTGCTGTGGGCCGAGGCCGACCGGCTCGCGTCGCTCGACGTCAACGCGGAGAACTTCGCGACCGAGCGCGAGGTCGTGATCGGGGAGTACGACCAGCGCATCCTCGCCGAGCCGTACGGGATGCTCGACGAGTTGGTCAACCGCGAAGCGTACGCGGTCCATCCGTACCGGCGCGGCGTGATCGGCGATCCGGCGCAGCTCAACGCGGCTTCGCTCGACGACGTCGTCGCGTTTCACGCGACGTACTACCGGCCCGACAACGCGGTCGTCGTCGTCGCCGGCGACCTCGACCCCGATGCGGCGCTGCGCACGATCGAGCGCTGGTTCGGAACGATCCCGACGCCGAACACGCCGGTTCCGCGCGTGCACGCCGTCGAACCGGAGCAGCGCGCCGAACGCGTCTTCGTCTATCGCGCGGCGAACGTCCCGCTCCCCGCGGCCGAGGAAGTCTACCACATCCCGGCAGCATCGCACCCCGACGCCGCGGCGCTCGACGTGCTCGAGACGCTGCTCGGCTCGGGCCGCTCCTCGCGGCTCTACACCTCGCTCGTGTACCGCAAGCAGGTCGCGACGAGCGCGTACGCGTCGGCCGACCTGCGCGAGCACCCGGGGCTGTTCGGCTTGCGCGTGACGTGTGCGCGCGGGGTCGCGCTCGATACCGCGCGCGCCGCGCTCGCGGAAGAAATCGAACGCGTCGTCGCCGAGCCGCCCGACGCGGCCGAGCTGGAGCGCGTGCGCACGCAGATCGCGAGCAGCCTCGTGCGCTCGCGCCAGACGAACAGCGGCATCTCGCTCGCACTCGTGCGCGCGGTGACCGAGCGCGGCGATCCCGAAGTCGTCAACGGCGACCTTGCGCGCTACCTCGCGGTCAGCGCGGACGACGTGCTGCGCGTCGCGCGCACGTATCTGCGCCCGGAGAACCGCACCGTCGTCGAGTACCTCCCCGCGTGAGCGACGCCGTGCTCTCCACCATCCCCGCCGCCGGGCCGCCGCGCGACGCGGTCGTTCCGATGCCGGTCGAGCGCGTGCTCGACAACGGGCTGCGCGTCGTCGCGTTCTCGCAGCGCAACTTGCCGCTGGTCGCGGCGCAGCTCGTCGTGCGCTGCGGCGGCGCCGCCGAGCACGAAGACGAAGCCGGTCTCGCCGCGCTGGTCGCCGCGTTGCTGACACAGGGAACGGTGGAGCGCGGTGCGACCGAACTGGCCGCCGCGACCGACGCGCTCGGCGCGCGGCTCGACGCCGCCTCGGGCTACGACGCGACGATCGTCAGCGCCAGCGCGACGACGCCGGCGTTTCCGCACGTCTTCGCCCTGCTCGACGAGGTCGTGCGCCGGCCGGCGTTCGCGCCGCGCGAGGTCGAGCGCGTGCGCACGAAGTCGCTCTCGGACCTCACGCTGACCTACGCGAACCCGAGCGCGCTGGCGCGGCTCGTCTCGCACCGCGTCGGCTACGGCGGCGCGCCGTACGGCCATCCGGTCGCGGGGACCGCGGCGTCGCTGGCGGCGCTCGGGCGCGAGCGCGTCGCGTGGTTCCACGAGCGCTTCTACCGGCCGGACGACGCGGTGCTCGTGCTCGGCGGCGACCTGACGACCGACGAGGCGTTCGCGCTCGCCGAGCGCGTGCTGGGTGACTGGCGCGCGCCCTCGACGCCGCTCGACCCGCGTCCCGACGCGCCGATCCCGCCGTCGCGGGCGCGTGTCGTCATCGTCGACAAACCCGACGCCGGGCGCACCGCGGTCAACGTCGGCCGCATCACGATCCCGCGCCGCTCGCCCGACTATTACGCGGCGCTGGTCGCGAGCGCGGTGCTGTCCGGATACAGTGGCCGGCTCAACCAGGAGATTCGCGTCAAGCGCGGGCTTTCGTACGGCGCGGGCGCCGCGCTGCCGGCGCGCCGGATGCCGGGGCTGTTCACCGCGACGACGCTCGTCGACCACACGCGTGCGGCCGAAGCGGTCGAGGTGACGCTCGCGACGGTCGCGTCGCTCTCGACCGAACCGGCGAGCGACGACGATCTCGTCACGCGCAAGGCGACGCTGGTCGGTGGCTTCTACCGCGCGATCGAGACGATCGACGGGATCGCCGGCTCGGTGACCGAGCACGTGCTCTACGAGGTCCCGCTCGGCGAGCTGCAGCGCTACACGCAGGCGGTCGGTGCGGTCGACGCGGCGTCGGTGCGCGCGTTCGCCGAGCGCAGCCTGATTCCGGATGCATTCGTCGTCCTGGTCGGCGATGCGGCGAAGTTCGCGGACGCGATCATGCAGGTGCACGCCGACGTGCGCGTGATCCCGTTCGACGCGCTCGACCTGGGGTCACCCGCACTCGGCGGCTGACGGCCTCGCGCGTGTCGTTCTTCCCCGACCGCGACTCGCCGGTCGCGCTGCACCGGCAGCTCGCGACGCACCTGCGCGATGCGATCCTGCACGGTGAACTGGCCGGCGGCACGCGACTGCACGCCTCGCGCGCGCTCGCGCAGCAGCTCGGCGTTTCGCGTAACACGGTCACGCAGGCGGTCGACCAGCTCGTCGCCGAGGGCTATCTCGAGACGCGCACCGGCGCGGGGACGTACGTCGCGGCCGGGCTGCCGCTGCGCCCGCGCGGCGCGACGGTCGCCGACGAAGCACCGCCGCGGCTCTCGATGCGCGCGCGCCGCTATCCGCCGCTCGACGATCCCGACGGCAGCGGTCCGCCCGCGCTCTTCCGGCCCGGCGTTCCCGACCTGACGCTCTTCCCGGACGCCGTGTGGCGTCGCGTCGCGAACCGTTGGCTCGACGCCCCCGCGACGCGTGGTTACGGCGATCCGTGCGGGTACCGGCCGCTGCGCGAGGCGCTCGCGACGCACTTGCGCCAAACGCGCGGCGTCACGCTCGGCGCCGACAACGTCGTCGTCGTCGAAGGAACGCGCGCCGCGCTCGCGCTGATCGCCGACATGACGCTCGATCCCGGCGACGTCGTCGCGGTCGAAGATCCCGGCTACGCCGCGCTGCGCGATGCGGTCGTGGCGGCGGGCGGAACGCTCGCGCCGGTTCCGCTCGACGACGACGGCTTCGACGTCGCGCGCGCGCCGCGCGCGGCGCAGCTCGCGTACGTCACGCCGTCGCACCAGTACCCGACCGGCGTCGTGATGGACTTGCGGCGGCGGCTCGACTTGCTCGCGTGGGCGCGTTCCGCCGGCGCATACGTGATCGAAGACGACTACGACGCGGAGTTCCGCTACGACGGCGCGCCGCTTCCGGCGCTGCAGGGGCTCGACGACGCGCGCGTGCTCTACGTCGGCACGTTCAGCAAGACGCTCGTGCCGGGTTTGCGCGTCGCGTGGATCGTCGTTCCCGACGCGCTCGTCGACGCGTTCGCGGCGGCGCGCGCGACCGTTTCCGGCGGGCCGGCATATCCGTTGCAGGCCGCGCTCGCGGCGTTCGTCGCCGACGGGCACTTCGCGTTGCACGTGCGCCGCGCGTCGGCGCACTACCGCGACCGGCGCGACGCGCTCGTCGGCGCGCTCGAACGCCGGCTCGGCGGCGTGGTGCGCGTGCAGGGCGCGGCGACCGGCCTGCACGTCGCGGCGCGCGTCGAGGCCGACGACGTCGCGCTCGCCGAGACGGCTGCAGCACATGGCGTCGTCGCACCCGCGCTTTCGCGCTACGCGCTCGACCTGCACGGGCCGGCCGGGCTCGTGCTCGGGTTCGCGGCCGGCGGGCCGGCGGCGATCGCGCGTGCGGTCGAGCGGCTCGCGCACGCGTTCGAGCCGCGGCACCCGCCGCCGTCCGTGAATCGGACCTCGACGGAGCGGCGGCCCGGCGCGTAGCATCGGCGGGTGAGCAGCCTCCCCGTTCCCAACCTGCGCGTCGGACGGCTCGCCGACCGCGCGCACTACGACCGCGACACGGTCGACGCGATCCTCGACGCGGCCTACGTCGTGCACGTCGGCGTCGTCGTCGACGGCGCGCCGGTCGTCATCCCGTTCGCCTGCGCGCGCGTCGGCGACGAACTCGTCATCCACGGTTCGACGCGCGCCGGCATGCTCTCGGCGGCTGCGGCAGGTGCACCGATCTGCGCGACGGTCACGCTGCTCGACGGGCTCGTCCTCGCGCGCAGCGCGTTTCACTCGTCGATGAACTATCGCTCGGTGGTCATCCACGGCGTCGCGCGCGCGGTCGACGATCCGCACGAAAAAGTGCAACTGCTCGACGCGCTCTTCGACCATCTGCTGCCGGGCCGGCGCGAGCAGCTGCGCGCGATGAGCTCCGGCGAGCTGAGCGCGACGGCGGTCATCGCACTCGCGCTCGATCGCGCTTCGGCGAAAGTGCGCACCGGCGGCCCGAACGATCCCGAACCCGACAAGCGCCACGAGGTCTGGGGCGGCGTCATCCCGCTCACGCTCACCTACGGCGAGCCGCAGCCGGACGGCACGACCGCCATCGGCGTCGCACCGCCCGAGATGCGGAAGTTCTAGGGAATCAGCAGCAGCTTGCCGACCGTCTTGCGCGCTTCGAGGTCGGTGTGCGCTCGTGCGGCGTCGGCGAGCGGGTACGTTGCGCCGATGCGCGCATGCAGCTTGCCGGCGCGGACGGCGGCGAACAGCTCGTCGGCGCGGCCCAGCAGTTCGTCGCGCGTGCGCAGGTAGTCGAAGAGCGTCGGGCGCGTGAGGTAGACGGAGCCGGCGGCGGCGAGCCGCTGCGGTTCGATCGGCGGCATCGGCCCGCTCGCGTTCCCGTAGACGACCAGCGTTCCGCGCTTGCGCAGCAGGCTCAGGCTGCGCTCCCACGTGTCCTTGCCGACCGAGTCGTACGCGACGTCGACCGCGTGCTCGCCGATCAGCTTGACGGTTGCTTCGGCGAAGTCTTCCTCGGCGTACACGATCACGTGGTCGGCGCCGGCCTCGCGCGCGAGTTTCGCCTTGTCGTCGGTTCCGACCGTTGCGATGACCGTCGCGCC
>JAFAMK010000095.1 GCA_019233415.1 Vulcanimicrobiota bacterium | reverse complement strand
GACGAGGCGCTCCACATGGACCACACGATCACGCCGGAGACCGTGCGCGCGACGCTCGCGCGCGAGCCGGACGTGAAGGCGGTCTACATCGTCTCGCCGACCTACTACGGCGTCGCCGCCGACCTCGAAGGGATCGCCGCGGTCGCGCACGAGCACGACGTTCCGCTGCTCGTCGACGAGGCGTGGGGCCCGCACTTCCACTTCCATCCCGCCCTGCCGCTCTCCGCGATGCAAGCCGGGGCCGACATGTGCATCAACTCGACGCACAAGATGCTCGGCTCGCTCTCGCAGACGGCGATGCTGCACGTGCAGGGTAACCGCATCAAGCTCGACCGCTTGAAGGCGGTCTACAAGCTGTTCCTCTCGACCTCGCCGAACCTCGTGCTCGTCGCCTCACTCGACGTCGCCCGGCGCCAGATGGCGCTCGAAGGGCCGGCGCTGCTCTCGCGCACGATCGAGATCGCGCAGGACGCGCGACGCCGTCTCAACGAGATCCCGCACGTCTACTGCTTCGGCGAAGAACTCGAAGGCCGGCCCGGCGTCTACGACATCGACCCGACGAAGATCACCGTCACGGTGAAGAACCTCGGCTACACCGGTTACGAAGCCGAAGAGATTCTGCGCCGCCGCTACAACGTGCAAGTCGAACTGGCGGACTTGTTCAACGTCGTCGCGCTCTACACGATCGGCACGACGCAGGAAGCGTCGGACGAACTGGTCTACGGCGTGCAGGAACTCGCGCGCGAAGACCGCCCGGTCGACATCTTCTCGCCCTCGGGCGTGCTCGACCGCCGCGTAAAGACCGGGACGTACAAGCTCCCGCACATCCCGCCGATCCGCCTCCTCCCGCGCGACGCGTTCCTCGCGCCGACCGAGTTCGTCCCGTTCAAGAACAGCGCCGGCCGCGTCTGCGCCGAGGTCATCACGCCCTACCCGCCCGGCATTCCGGTGATCTCGCCCGGCGAGGAGATCACGCACGAGATCATCGACTACCTGACGCTCGAAAAGAAAGCCGGCGTCAAGATGCAAGGCCCGTACGACGACGACCTGAAGTTCATCCGCGTCGTGCGCTGATCGCGACGGTCGTCCTACCCGATCGGGTGATGTGGGGGGCGGCGCGACGGCGTAGGATGCGGGCATGGCAATCGAAACGAGCGCGCTGGTCGCGCTTTCCAACGACGTTGCCGCGACCGTCGAACGCGTCGCGGACGGCGTCGTCGCGGTCGAGGCGCGGTCGCGGCTCGGGTCGAGCGGGTTCTTCATCCAGCCCGACCTGATTCTGACGGCGGATCACGCGCTCGAAAGCGACGACGTCGCGATCGTGCGCGCGGGCGGCACGGGTGAAGCGGCGACGATCGTCGGGCGCGATCCGTCGACCGATCTTGCGCTGCTGCGCGTGTCCTCTCCCGGAACGCCGCTGGCGTTCGCGTCCGCCGATGCGCCGCGCGTCGGCGCGATCGTGCTCGCGGTCGCGCGCGACGACGACGGCGATCTCGCCGCGACGATGGGCGTGCTCAGCGCGGTCGGCGAGGCATGGCGGACGTGGCAGGGCGGCGAGATCGACCGCTTCGTGCGGCCCGACCTCTCGCTCTACCCGCGCTTCTCGGGAAGCCCGCTCGTCGACGCGACCGGCAAGGTGCTGGGGCTCAACACCGGCGGCCTCTCGCGGCGCCAGGCGCTGACCGTTCCCTCGACGACGATCGAGCGCGTCGTCGACGCGCTGCTGACGCGTGGGCGCATCCCGCGCGGCTACCTCGGCGTCGCGCTGCAGGGCGTGCAGGGCGGCGTGATCATCCTCGGCGTCGAGCGCGGCAGCCCCGCTGACCGCGGCGGGCTGATCGTTGGCGACGTCATCACCGCGATCGGCGGCAAGCCGGTCGAAGACGCGAGCGACGTGCACGCACGGCTCGGCGCCGCGACGGTCGGCGCGCCGCTCGGCATCGACGTGCAGCGCGGCGGTGCGCCGCACCATCTCGACGTCGTCGTCGGCGAACGGCCGGAGCGCTAGCATGGCCCTTCGACAAGCTCAGGGTGACGGGGAGCGCGCTCATGCTGACGGGGAGCGCGCTCATGCTGACGGGGGGCGCGCTCATGCTGACATCGGGCGCGACATCGAGGCGCTGGCGCTGCGGCTGCGGGCGAGTACCGTCGCGGTGCGGCTCGGGCGGGCTGGGGCGGGCTCCGGCGTGATCTGGTCGAGCGACGGTGCGGTCGTGACGAACGCGCACGTTGCAAGCGGGCCGCGGGCCGAGGTCGAGTTGGCCGACGGGCGGCGGTTCCTCGCGCGGCTCGAACGGCGCGATGCGCGGCGCGACCTCGCCCTGCTGCGGATCGACGCGACGGGGCTGCCGGCGGCCGAACCGCGCGATCCCGCCGGCCTGCGGGTCGGCGAGGTGCTGGTCGCGGTCGGACATCCGCTGGGAATCCCGAACGCCTTGACGATGGGGATCGCGCATGCGGCCGTCGGCGAGGGCTCCCGCCGCTTCGTTCAAGCCGATCTGCGGCTCGCACCGGGGAACTCCGGCGGGCCGCTCGCCGACGCGCACGGCCGCGTCGTCGGGATCAACAGCATGGTCGTCGCGGGCGGCCTCGCGCTTGCGGTGCCGTCGGACGACGTGCAGCGGTTCGTCGGCGCAGTGGCGGCGCCGTCGCGGCTCGGCGTGCAGCTCGTTCCTGTCGTGCTGCGCGGCGGGCGCGAAGCGCTGCTCGTCGTTGCGGTCGAGCCGGAAAGCCGCGCGCAGCGTGCGGGGCTGCTCGTCGGCGACGTGCTGCTCACGCGCGACGCGGACCGCGTGCGCTACGCGAGCGCGCTCGACGTCGTGCGCGGCGGCGTCGCGATCACCGTCCGGATCCCGCCCGACGCCGCGAGCGCGCGCGCTGCCTGAGCGCGTGCGCGTCGCGCTCGACGCCGGCGACGCCGCGCGCGAGCGCCTGACGCAGGCACTCGGCGGTCACGCCGCGATCGTTCCGCGCGACGAGGCAGACCTCGTCGTGCGGGACGTCGCGGGCGCGCGCGAAGCGCTGGCGGCAATTGCCGACGGCTTCGCCGTGCCGACGGTGCTGCTCGTCGACGACCCGCACGCCGACGTCGCGCTCGCCGCGCTGCGCGCCGGCGCAGCCGCCGTTCTGGCGCGCCAGCTCGACGCGCCCGAACTGATCGCCGCGCTCGACGCGGTGCGCGCCGGGCTCATCGTGCTCGACGCGGCGGTTCGCGACGCGCTCGCGCCCGCGCCGACCGCCGTGCGCGCGACCGTGCTCGCGGAGCCGCTGACCGAACGCGAGCGCCAGGTGCTGGCGATGCTCGCCGACGGGCTCTCGAACCGCCGCATCGCCGCGCGCCTCGCGATCAGCGAGAACACGGTGAAGGCGCACGTCGCCGCGATCCTCGCGAAGCTCGGCGCGACGACGCGAACCGAGGCGGTGACGCTCGGCGTCCGCCTCGGCCTCGTGATGCTCTAGCCCCCGTCACCCTGAGCCTGTCGAAGGGCGCTATGCGGCCTCCGCCGAGAGCGCGAGGTGCGTGCCGTGCGCGGTGACCCGCAGCGGTCCTTCGCGCACGGTGTCGCCGACGATGAACCGCGCGACCAGCTCGTCGAGCCGTTCCGCTTCGGCGCGCAGCTGACGCGCCGTCGCGTCGATCTGCTGCACGCCCGACGCGAGTTCGCTCGTCGCGAGCGCCGCGTGCTGCGCCGCCGCGGCCTGTTCCTCGGCCGCCGTGGCGACCGGGACGATCGCCGAGGTGACGTCCTGCGTCGTGACCTTCATCTGCGAGGCGGCCGCCGCGTTCTCTTCGACGCCGGCCGACGCGCTGGAGACGCTCTCGGTGATCCGCAGCGACGCCTCGCGCATCGCGCGAGCGCGTGCCGCCAGTTCCTCGGCGACGGTCGTCGTCGCGGCGATCGCGCGCTCGACGCTCTCGAGCGCCGTGCCGGCGCGCTCGGCGACGCTCAGGCCGGTCGCGACCGAGGCATCGGAAGTGCGCATCGCGTCGGCGGCGGCGATCGTTTCGCGCCGGATCGCGGTGAGGATCGACGAGATCTCGCGCGTCGCGCCCGACGAGCGTTCCGCCAGCTTACGAACTTCGTCGGCGACGACCGCGAAACCGCGGCCGTGCTCGCCGGCACGCGCCGCTTCGATCGCGGCGTTCAGCGCGAGCAGGTTCGTCTGGTCCGCGATCTCCTCGATCGCGCGGACGATCGCTTCGACCTGGCGCGAACGCTCCTCGAGCGCGACCATCGCATCGGCT
Organism: Vulcanimicrobiota bacterium; assembly: GCA_019233415.1. Classification (GTDB taxonomy): domain Bacteria; phylum Vulcanimicrobiota; class Vulcanimicrobiia; order Vulcanimicrobiales; family Vulcanimicrobiaceae; genus Vulcanimicrobium. Next base: position 3,073 of record JAFAMK010000095.1, on the reverse strand, counting down.
GCGCCCTGCGACACGGCGCGCAGCGTGCGCATCGTCTCCTGCGTCGCGGTGACCGCGTCGCTCCCGCCGTCGGATTCGGCCGAGGCTTGGCGCGCCGACTGCGCAAGGTTGCCGCCGTGGACCGAGAGCGACTCGATCCCGTCGTCGAGTGCCTGGATGCCCGTCGTCGCGTCGCCGATCGCGGCCGCCTGATGCGTCGCGCCGTCGGCGATCATCTCGGCCGAGCGCGCCAGCTCTTCGACCGCAGCACCGGCCTGCGCAATCTTCTCCGCCTGCGCCTTCGCGCCGCTCGCGACGCTGTCGACCGAGTGCGCGATCTGCTCGACCGCGCGCGACGCTTCGTTCGCCGCGCTGGCGGTCTGCTCGGAGGCGAGGGTGAGGTTGCGCGACGCGTCGACGACGCCGCCGACCAGCGTGCGCAGGTTCGCCATCCCCGCGTTCAGCTCGTCGCCGATGCGGCCGAGGCCGTCGGCGAGCGCGTCGTAGCTGCGCACGACGTCGGCGAACTCGTCGCCGCCGCGGTCGTCGAGCCGCCGGCGCTCGGAGTGGAAGCTCGCGCGCAGATCGCCCTGCGCGAGCCGCGCCAGCGTCTGCGAAAGCTCGGCGAAATCTTCGTGCACGACCGCGTCGAGCGCGTTCGACACGCGGTTCAGACGCGAGGTGATGCGACGCGTCAGCCCGACGGTGAGCGCGATCGTCAGGAGAATCGCGGCGATGCCGATCGCCAGGAGCGCAGTCTGGACCGTGCGGACTTGCGCGTCGAACGCGCTCAGGGCGGCCTCTTCGGCCGCGTTCGCGTTCGTTGCGAGCTGCGTGATGTCGGCATCGATCGCCGCTGAGTCGCGGCTGTTCAAGTCGCGCAGTGCGGCACGCTGCTTTTCCAGCTTGGCCTTCTCCGCCGGACTCAGCTTCCCGGTCTTCTCTCGCGTGACGATGCCTTGGATGGTGCGCGTGTGGTCGCGCATCGACGTGCTGTGCGCCGCGATGTCGTCGGCGGTCTCGAGCGTCCCCGGCAGAACTCCGGTGTGCTGGCGCAAGTAGTCGAGCTGCGCGTCCTCTGCCTTCATCGCCGAGAAGTACAGGTCCATCGCGTGTGGGATCCCGAGCGAGTTGCGGACCGCCGCGAAGCGCTGCGTGACGACCTGCAACTGCACCTCGTGCACCGCGCGCGTCAGCGCACGCTTCGCCGCACCGTCCGCGCGCTGCGCCTGGAGGTGTCCGAAGACGACGACGAAGGCGGCGAGTGCTGCGGCGAGGGCGACGATGGGAACGGCAAATCCGCCGCTCAGCTGAGCCGCTATGCGAAGTTTCATTTAGTCAGTAGATCGGCCGAGCAAGCGGCTTCCGAAGCCCTGAACGTGCAGGCCCGGTAAAGCCCTCGTCGCCTCCGCGTAAAGTTGGCCGGCCGGCGGGTCCCGCCAGCCTTACGGCCGTGCCAGCACGAGCGCGATCCAGTTCTCGACCGTCATCACGACCTCGTCGCACTGGTTGAGGACCTCGACTTCCAAGGTGACGGTCCCGCGGTCGGGTTTGCTCTGCGAACGGCGGTTGTCGAGGACGCGGGCGCGCACGCGCAGTACGTCGCCGGGACGAACCGGCAGCTTCCAGCGAATCGGTCCGAGCCCGGGCGAGCCGAGGCTCGTCTCGCCGTCGATGAAGTTGTCGACGACCAGCCGCATCATCATTGCCGCGGTGTGCCAGCCGCTGGCAATGAGCCCGCCGTACGGCCAGTTCTTCGCGGCGGCCGGATCGGTGTGGAACGGCTGCGGGTCGTAGCTCCGCGCGAAGTCGAGGATCTCGTCCTCGGTGACGAGGACGCTGCCGGCTTCGGCGACGCTGCCGGTGATGAAATCTTCCAAGTAGCGAGTGGGCATTGGGGTGCCGTATTCGGCCGTGGCCTCGACGTCCTTTAGCCCCGGCCGACCGAAACGATCCCGAACACGGCGGGGTATCTTGGTGAACGATGGCCCAGGTGATCGAGCAGGCGAACGGGAAGCCGACATCCCGTCGCAACTCTCCGGCGACGGGGGCGGCGACGATCGACAAACGACAGACGTCGACGAGGAGACACGTTGGCCGTTAACGCCGAGTCCTTCGTGCCGAACTGGGAGCTGACGCAGCTCCTCGACATTTTCCCCCTCCCCATCCGCCAAGCGCTCGTCCGTCTTCCGAAACTCGACCGCGTCATCGAAGTCGTGCTCGACTTGGGCCGCCCGCCCGAGGCACGCTTCGAGGACGATTTCGTGTTCCTCAGCGACACGGCGGTCACGCAGGAAGACATTGCGCACATTACCTCGCGGCTGTCGCCTTTCGGCGGCGACAACCGCGCGGGGATCGAGCAGACGCTGCACCGCATCAGCGCGATCCGCAACCGCACCGGCCGCATCGTCGGCCTCACGTGCCGTGTCGGCCGCGCTGTGTCCGAGACGACCGACATCGTGCTCGACGACATCCGCAGCGGCAAATCGATCTGTCTGCTCGGCCGGCCCGGCGTCGACAAGACGACGATGCTGCGCGAGTGCGCGCGCGTCCTCGCCGAAGACCGCAAACGCGTCGTGATCGTCGATACCTCGAACGAGATCGCCGGCGACGGCGACGTCCCGCACGCGGGGATCGGGCACTCGCGCCGCATGCCGGTCACCGATCCGCATCTGCAGCACAACGTGATGATCGAAGCGGTCGAGAACCACATGCCGCAGGTGATCGTCATCGACGAGATCGGGACCGAGCAGGAAGCGTTCGCCGCGCGCACGATCGCGGAGCGCGGCGTGCAGCTCATCGGCACCGCCCACGGCCAAACCCTCGAAAACCTGCTGATGAACCCGACGCTGTCGGATCTGCTCGGCGGCATCAGCGCGGTCACGCTTTCCGACGAGGAAGCGCGGCGCCGCGGCACGCGCAAGACCGTGCTCGAGCGCAAGCAGCCGCCGACCTTCGATGTCGTGGTCGAGATTCACGACCGCGACCGGCTCGCGATCCATCTCGACGTCGGCGGCGTCGTCGACGCGCTCCTGCGCGGCTACACGCCGCAGCCGGAAGTGCGGCAGCGGACCCTCGGCGGCGCGATCGACAT
>JAFAMK010000084.1 GCA_019233415.1 Vulcanimicrobiota bacterium | reverse complement strand
CAAGTCTGCAAGACGATCGTTCACCCGCAGCAGGGAAAGCTCTCGGTCGTACGGGTTTTCACCGGCACGCTGACGCCGTCGACCGCACTGGTCGACGCGTCGCGCAACAACGCGCCGGTTCGTCTCTCGGGGATGGCACGACTCTTCGGCAAGCGCCAGGAACCGATCACGTCGGCCGGCCCCGGCTCGATCATTGCGCTCGCACGGCTCGACGGCGTCGCGACCGGCGACACGCTGGCCTCGCCGAACGCTGGCGTGCTGATGCCGACCGTCCCGGTCGCCGAACCGCTCTTCGCGGTCGCGATCGCGCCGGCGCAGCGGCTCGACGAAGCGAAACTCTCGCAGGCGCTCGCGCGCTTGATCGACGAGGACCCGGCGCTGCGCGTCGCGCGCGCCGACTTCACCAACGAGCTGCAGCTGCTGGGCAGCGGCGAGACGCACGTCTCGACCGCGACCGAGCGGCTGGCGCGCAAGTTCAACGTCGACGTACGCACGCACCCGCCGCAAATCGCATACCGCGAGACGATCCAAGGCTCGACCGAAGTGCACTCGCGCTACAAGCACCAGACCGGTGGCCACGGCCAGTTCGCCGACGTGAAGCTGCGCTTCGAACCGCGCGAGCGCGGTTCGGGCGTGACGTTCGCCGAGCAAATCGTCGGCGGCGTCGTGCCCAGGCAGTTCTTCCCCGCGGTCGAGAAGGGCGTGCGTGAAGCGCTCGCATCGGGCGGCCTGCACGGCTTCCCGGTGACCGACCTGCACGTCACGCTGTACGACGGCGCGTTCCACGACGTCGACTCGAGCGAAGCGTCGTTCAAGACGGCATCGGGGATGGCGGTGCGCGACGCGCTGCAGAAGCTCGGCACGGTCGTGCTCGAACCGCTGATGCGCGTCGAAACGACCGTTCCCTCGCCGTCGCTCTCCGCCGCCGTCTCGCAGCTCACCGCGAAACGCGGGCAGATCCTCGGCTTCGAGGGCGCGGAAAAAACCGGCTGGGACCGCATCATCGCACACGTCCCGCAGGCGGAACTCTCTCGCTATGCGACCGAGCTGCGCACCGCGACCGCGGGACTTGGCACGTACAGCGCACGCCACGAGCGGTTTGAGATCGCGCCGAACGGCGCGGTCGTTGCGCACGCGTAGCGCCGCCGTGCGCTAGGCAGTTTTGAAGCGGCCGGGCGCGAGAGTCCGGCCGCTTCGATCTGCCCACGAGACCGACGTAGCGATTCGCGAACGCGATTACGTTGCTAGCACCAACCGAGCGCACCTGGTGCCGTTCGGGAACAGAGCAGCTATCATCTTCGTTCGCGTCAGGAGGTCGTCGTGCGCTTCTTCAGCCTTCGTTCCGTGCGACTCGCCCGCGTGCTCGTCGTCACGGCCTCACTCGCACTCCCGCTCGCCGCTTGCGGCGGCGGCAGCAGCTCCAGCGGAAACTCACCGATTCCTAATCCGGGCAGCAACCAGCTCTGCGACACGAACTCGCAAGGGACGCAGCTCGCGCGCCCGTCGCAGGGACAGACCGGCGTCTCGAGCGGGACGACCTCGATCGAGATCGTCTCGAACGGCAACGGCGACCAGCTCTTCTCGAGCTACGGCCAATTCGACATCATCCTGCGCGACAATTTCGGGAACCAGTTCTCGACCGGCTTCCTGAACATCACGTCGGATTCGAGCGGCCCGCACCCGTACAACTCGGACTTCTACTACGTCGGCTCGATCCCGAGCGGCTCGCTGCTCGGCGGCGACACCTACAGCGCCTACCTGAACGCCCCGAACACGAACTGCACGCCGGGCTTCCTCGGCTCGTTCTCAACCTAAAACCGAGAGCTAACCGCGGACGCGCTGCGCAAATGCTGCCAGCGCGTCCGCCGTCCGTTCCGGCTCCTCGATCATCGGCATGTGGCCGACACCGTCGAGCTGCACGAACGCGCCGTCGCGCAGCGCGGCGGCGGTTTCGCGCAGCATAGCCGGGTTGATGTAGGCGTCGTACTCGCCGGCGAGGACGAGCGCCGGAACGCGAATGTCGTCGAGCAGGTCGTGCGAGTCGAGCCGCTCCTTCATCCCGCGCTGGAGCTGTGCGCAACCGCGCGGGTTCTGTCGCAGCATCATCACGCCCGTGCGTTCCACGACGTCAGGATGCGCGGCATAGAACGACGGCGCGAAATAACGCGGCAGGTAGCTCTCGACCGCCGCCTCCATCATGTTCTCCGCTTCGAGCCGCGCGATGAGCGCGTCGCGCCCGGCGCTGAGCGTGCGCTGCGCTTCGTCGGCGTTCGGGTTTCGTGCCGCGTCGGCCGCGACATGGCTCGCAACGAGCGCGAGCCCCGCGACGCGCTCGGCGTACATCCGAAAGAACGCGAGCGACACATATCCGCCGACCGAGTGCCCGACCAGCGCGGCGCGCTCGACCTGCAGCGCATCGAGCAGCCCCGCCACGTCGCCCGCGAGCAGTTCCATCAGCGCCGGCCCGTCGCTCGGGTCCGACTCCCCGCACCCGCGCAGGTCGACGCGAATCACCCGCTTCCCCGCGAGCGCCGGCATCTGCGCGTCCCACAGCGCCCGCTCGAGCGGAAACCCGTGCAGCAGCACCAGCGGCACGCCGTCGCCGCCCCTATCATCATAGCCGACACGATGGCCGTCGATCGTCAGACGCACGAGAGAGACGTGCCGAGCACGTCCACTCTTCTCCTGCTGCCTCCGTGAGGCGGCAGCACCACCGAGTTCGCCGCCGATTCGAACCCCGCGCTCTTTCCTACGCTCGATGCGAGACCCTGAGAACCAGCAACACGCCTAGACCAAGAGCAATTCCATAGAGAATCGTTACGTTTAAACAGATCAACATTGCGGCGTAGCTACTCCCGCCTCCGTCCCATTGCTCGCGAAACTTGCTCGTTGCTCTCTGTCCCAAGTAAACAAAGAAGATGAGAGCAACGGCGAGCGGAACGTCATCGCCAAGAGCCTCGAACATCTTTTACTTTTCGCTCGGTTTCCGCCGCAGCATTTCATCTCGCATCGCTAGATCGCTTTCGCACGAAGACACCAATGACTTCGTAAAACAATGCCACGAGCGCGCCTGCAATAAGAGCATCCTCCAAGGCATGAAGAACGAGGTATGGTTCATGCCAAACCCCGATTCGCGGATCTAGTCGCGCGCTGTGATAAAACGTGCCAATAGCTGTGCCGATCCCTCCTCCCACTGAAAAGAGTCGCGATTGAAATGGAGCTATGAGTAGAGACTTCATTTTCACGTAGCGCCGCTCGCAAGCACCAAGATCGTTGAGATCACGCAGGCTGTCACTGCGTCGAGTAGTTCGCTCGTTGTAACGCCGAGCCCCTGTGGCCTGAAGTAGCGGTTTGGAATTGGCTCATCGAGTCTGACAAGCCGCCGACTGCGTCATGCGGGATCCCTGAAACAAGAGGGGCCACGTGGTCTACGTGGCCCCTCTCTTGGATCGCATTGCGATCGCTCAGCCGCCGAAGTCGCTTTCCTTGAGGTTTGCCGCCGTGTTGACGTCGGTGAAGTCCTCGGTTTCGACGATCGTGTCGCCCGCGTAGGTCACGCGGCGGGCCGGCAGGTGCGTCGTGCGTGAGAGGAAGACGACTCGCTTCGTCGCGCCGTTGCTGTCGGTGTAGGGGTACGAAACGGTGTCGTAGGTGGTGCCGTTCACCGACTGTTCCGGGCCTGCGGTTCCGCCCTTGTCGACGGCGTCGGCCATGTTCTGGAACGAGCCTTCGTCGATCGTGCCGCCACGCAGGTCGACGGCGCGGCCGTCGTGGATCGAGACCCGCAGGTGGATTCCGCTGAGGAATCCGCCCTGGTGGCCGCTGACGGTGTCACCGCCGCTCCACACCGCGCCGCCGCCGCGTCCCGCCCCGCCGGTGATGTCGATGCGGGCGAAGTGCGGCTTGAGGAACGCGTAGTGATACGTGCGGTCCTGGACGTCGGTGCCTTTCGTCTCGTGCACCTTGATGTTGGTCGTGTAGCTCGGCACCTTCGCCCACGCTTCGAGGAACGCCGCGGCCGGGCCGGCCGGCGCCGCGCC
>JAFAMK010000053.1 GCA_019233415.1 Vulcanimicrobiota bacterium | reverse complement strand
GGCCGTACGTCGCGATGGTGCACGACCTGATCCACCTGCGCTTCCCGGCGCTGTTCTCGCGCGCGACCGCGGCGTACTGGCGCTTCGTCGCCGCCGCGCTCTACCGCGGTGCCGCGCGCGTGCTGGTCAGCGACCCGCGCGTCGCCGACGACTGCGTCGGGCTGCTCGGCGTCGCACGCGAGCGGGTGCGCGTCGTCCCGCTCGGCTACGGCGACGGCATCCCCGACGCGCCGGCGTGGGAGGCCGCGCGTCCGTACGTCTTCTACGCGGGGAACCACCGGCCGCACAAGGGGCTCGACACGCTGTACGGGGCCTGGTCGGCGCTCCCGAGCGACGTCGCGCTCGACCTCGTCCTGACCGGCTCGGACGAGCCGGCGGTGCGCGCGCGCCACGCGCGGCCGAACGGCACGATCGCGTTCCTCGGCGAGATCGACGACGCGACGCTGGCGCGCCGCTACCGCGGTGCCCTGGCCTACGTGCAGCCGTCGCTGGCCGAGGGCTTCGGCATCCCCGCGCTCGAAGCGGCCGTGGCGGGGACGCCGGTCCTCGCGACGGCGACCTCGGTTCCCGCGGTCGTCGCCCCGTTCGCGCAGACGTTCGCCGCGGGTGATGCGGGCGCGCTCGCCTCGCTCCTCGCCGCGCTCGTCCGCGATCCGTCGCGCGCGCGCGAGCGCGCCGCCGAGGGCGCCGTGCTGCTGCGGGCGTATACCTGGGATCGGTTCGCGGCCTCGACGGCCGCCGTCTATCGCGAGGTGGTATGCCCCTGATTCGGACCGGTCGCCCCTTCGACGTGCTCGGGGTGACAGCCGCGTTCCTCATCGGCTGCGTTGCGGCGTGGTCCGCGCCGGCCGTCGCGGCGCAGCCGAAGAAGGACGAAGCCCCCGTTCGCGCGATCGCGATCGTCGTCAACGGGGAGGAGCTCTCGCGCGACCCGGCGCCGCGCACGGTCGACAACCGCGTCCTCGTCCCGGTCGTGCGCATCTATGCCGCCCTCGGGATCAGCGTCGCCCGTGACGGCGCGACCCTCATCGCCTCGGCGCCCTCGAAGCGGATCGCGATCACCGTCGGGTCGAGCCGCGCGAGCGTCGACACGCGCACGATCGTGATGGACTCGCCGGCGGTCGAGATCGACGGCGCGACCTACGTCTCGCTGCGCTTCGTCGCCGACTCGCTCGGCGCGCAGGTTTCGTACGACCCGAAGGCCGAGCGGATCGAGGTCGTCTCGTCGGTCGTCGGCCGCACCGCGGGGCTCGAACAGCACACGCCGGGCGGCTCGACCCAGATCGTCGGCACGGTCAGCGCGATCGACCTGACCTCCGCACCCGAGTCGATCACGGTGACGCGCGGCCAGTCGGTCCGCACGATCGCGATCACCTCCGACGCGCGCATCGTCGTGCAAGACGTCGTCACGCGCACGACGACTCCCGCTTCGCTGGACGACATGCACGTCGGCGACGCGGTCAGCGTGATCCTGCGCAGCGACGGCCGCGTCGATCAGGTCATCGCGCGCTATGCCTCGCGGGTCGGGACGGTCGCGGCGGTTTCGCAGACCGCGTTCGTGCTGCAGAACGGCTACGTCGTCACGCCCGACAAGAGCACGGCGATCACGCTGAACGGCGCGCCGGCGGCGGTCGGCGACCTCAAGGTCGGCGACAACGTGACGGTGCGGCTCAACCCCGACACCGGCGAGAAGCGGCAGATCATCGTCTCGCGCGCGATGCCGCAGACGCCGACTCCGGCCGGCAACGCGCAGATCACCGACATCGCGGTCAGCGCGAAAGGCCCGCTGCGCGCGAACGACGCGTTCGTCGTGACGATGCACGGCACGCCGGGCGGCAAGGCGTCGTTCGACATCGGCAGCTACTTGACGGGACTTCCGCTTCCGGAGACGCAGCCGGGGACGTACACGACGAAGTACACGGTGCCGGCCGGCGTGAACTTCAGCCGCACGACCGTCTACGGCCACCTGACCATCGGCACGACCGAAGCCCCGCGCGCCGAGGCGCCGCAGCTCGTCGCGGTGACGACGACCGCGCCGCAGATCGTCGACATTGCGCCGCCGGGCGGCCAAACGGTGAACAACAACAAGCCGTCGATCTACGCGACGTACCGTTCGCCGACGGACGTCGGCATCGACGTCGCCAAGGTACGGATCGAGGTCAACGGGCTCGACGTCACCGCGGCGTCGACCCGCACCGACCAGTTCATCACCTACAGTCCGGGCGCGGCGCTCCCCGACGGGCCGGTGACCGTGAAGATCACGATCGCCGACAACGCCGGCAACCCGCAGTCGCGCTCCTGGACGTTCAACGTCCGAACGCACTAGCGAGGGCACCGATGGCGACCGATCCGGCCTGCATTTTCTGCAAAATCGTGCGGAAAGAAATCAACGCCCAGGAAGTGTTGCGCGACGAGCACGTCGTCGCATTCCGCGACCTCAACCCGCAAGCGCCGACCCACATCCTCGTCGTCCCAACCGAACATGCCGCGCACCTCAGTGACTTCACGCAAACCGCAGAAGACGTCCGCGCCGCCCGCCTCCTCGCCGCAGCATCCGAACTCGGCCGCCGCTTCGGCACGAACGGCTACCGCGTCGTCATCAACGAAGGCCCCGACGCCGGCCAAAGCGTCCACCACCTCCACGCCCACGTGCTCGCCGGCCGCCATTTGGCATGGCCTCCGGGTTGAGCCCATTGACGACCGGACGCTGCGCTGCTAGCATACTCTGGTTATCACGACCGCGGAGGCGCGAAATGGTGGTGTGGCGCGTCCTAGCCGGTGCACTCGCATCGGTTCTGATCTCGTCGAGTGTCGGCGCACAGGAAAATGCCTCGGCGAGGCATGTCGTCGCGAAGCACGACTCGCTCGTGGTCGACGTTGCCGTGTCGCCGCGCCGAGTACGCCTCTTACCGTTTGCCGCTCGTGGATGGGCAAATGCTAACTCCGTCGTTGTCGCGAGTGTCGGCGGCGCGCATGATCCTGTCGCAATCACCGCTGCACCGGCCTACGGACTCGTTCAGGTGCCAGGCCGGCACGTCGACGTGACGTTTCTGGCAACCTATCGCGAACGCGGAGCCGCACGAGCTGCCATGCCGCGCCGGGCGGGAACACCACTTCGCCACGAGCAGGGAAGAGAGCGCGCCGACATCGACCTCTCGCTGACGCATGGCGTGACGCTTCTGCTCACGCTGGACGTGCTCGACGGCTTCGCGTACACGTCGCTGCGATACCCGAAAGATTTATCCCGGAACATCGTTTTTGGTCCAGCGTAACGCGCATACATCAGGTGACGGGGTACCTATGTCGAGCCGTTGGCGTTTTCTATTTGCGGGGACTATTGCGCTGGTGTGCACCGCGTGCGGCACCGGCGTCGCGCCCCGGACATTCGGTTCGCGGTATGTCGCGCGCTGGCGACAGGTCACGGCCGGCGATTGGCATGTCGCCGTTTCTGGATACACGGCCGCCGACGTCATGGCGACGCGCGTGCCGGCGTCGTTCGATGTGAGTCGCCACCCGGAGATCGGCGGGAAGCCACCGAGCGCCGAGCGCTCTGCGGACAACTACGTCAACAAGCCCTGCGGTAGCGGCCTCTGCCCATCGCCGCTCTTCTTTCGCTCGCAGCAGGGGAGCGGCTCGGTCTATCAAGACTCGAACGGTGTCTATCACCTGCCAGACGGTTCGGTCTGGACCTCGACCGATGCGATCTATTCTGGGCCGAACAACAGCGGCGTCCTCGAGGGGTACATCTATTACGGGAGCAACGGCTCCGAATGGTACGCGGGGTCCGACCATGCGGGGAACCCCGAGCCGATGGCCGACTACCAAGCCCACGTGTCTGCGTGGTATCAGGCGAACACCTCCCCGTGCTGAGTGGGCTACCGCACGGAATGCTTTGACGGCGGGGGTGTTGGCGTGGTAAGCTCCCTCGTCGGGTCCGTTTGGGCCATGAAGCGGCTTTGGCCGTGGTGGAGGGAGGTGTTTCGTAGCAATGGAGATTCGAGTCGCACCGGGCGAGACGATTGAGAGCGCCCTGCGCCGGTTCAAGAAGGCGACCCAAAAGGCTGGCGTCCTCGCTGAGGCGCGTAAGCACGAGCACTACGAGAAACCCAGCGTCCGCCGCAAGAAGAAGAGCGCCGCCGCGCGCAAGCGGCGCAGCTAGCCGCTCTTCCGCAGACCAGCAAGAGGGCGCCCGCTTCCAGCGGGTGCTTTTTTGCGTGCTCGGGCCATCTGGCGAAAAGAGGAGCCGGCCGGGACGCTTAACATCTTCATAACCAGCCGGGACGCAACAGAGCGCCGGCTTTGTCCGTGGAGATTTACAACATGAGTGTTCGCAACGCGTGGCGTGCCCTCGGCGCCGCCGCGTTCGCGCTTTGCTTGGCTGCCGCGGCCGTTCCGGCGCGGGCTGCCGACGGGCCGCCGGTCCTCGCGCAGGCGCCCGCCGCCGCACCGGACACGACGGCCGCCGTGCAGGGTACGGTCACGTCAGCGGGCGGGCCGCTCGCCGGCGCCATTGTCGTCCTGAGCGGTCCGACCACGATCAGCACGACGACCGACGCGAAGGGCGCATTCTCGGTCAACGTTCCGCCCGGCGTCTACCGCATCGACGTCTCGCGCGCCGGCTACGTCGCGGCGGTTCTCTCCGACCTCGCCGTGACGGCGGGCTCGACCGTCCCCGTCACCGTGACGCTGAACCAGGCGAACCTCTCGTCGCTGCAAACGATCGGCCGCGTCTCGACCGTCAGCCGCGGAAGCGGAAGCGCGATCAACACGGGAACCGCGACGTCGAGCTACATCGTCGGCCAGGCCTTCACCAACCTCGGCAATCCGCAAGTCAACGACGTGCTCCAGCACCTGCCGGACGTCACGATCCAGAAGATGGGGAGCCAGCAGGACACGAGCATTATCGTCGGCGGCGTCCAGCCGTACGAGACGCAAGTCCTCATCGACGGCCATCCGCTAGCCCTCGGGCAGTACGGCGTCTGGGTTAGCACGTACTATCCGTCGTACCTCATCGGCGGCGCGGAGACGCAATCGGGTCCGGGCAACACGACGCCGTTCGCGAACATCGCCGTCGGTGGTACGGTCAACCTGCTCACGCCGTCATTCACGCGCAATACGACGGGTGAATTCACGACCGGCTTCGACAACTACCAGACGCAGTTCAGCCACATGCTCACCACCGGCTCCGCGGGCAAGTTCCAGTGGGTCGTCGGAATGGGCGTGGACGGCAACAACGGACCGTACTACCAAACGAAACGGTGCGAGGTTCTCCCGCAAGGGAATGGTACAGCGGTCATCCAGTTCTGCGACGACGCGAGCGGCTCGTTCTTCAGTAAGGGCGAGGTTCTCAAAGGGCGGTACGAGCTCTCGCCGGTGACGTCGTTCGAAGCGGGCTTCGTCGGCGCGTGGGGCGGCTACAGCCCGCAGGGAACGGCGTGGGGCACCGCGCTCGGGCCGCAGACGATCATCGCGTGCACGAATCCCAACGGCCCGAACACCGGCGTCTGCACGAACCCCGCCAACGCGAACTTGATCGGCCAGAAGGTGAACGCGTACGGCTGGTTCCCGGGATCGTCGGTTTACAACAACCAGACGCTGTTCGACGCGCAGCTCCGCACGACGCTCGGCGGCGGAACGCTGTTGATGCGGCCGTACGTCGGCAGCATCGAGCCGGAGATCATCCTCGGTCTCGGCGAGATCAACTACCCGTCCGGCTTCTCGCCGCCGAACGCTCCGAATGACGCCGGCTTCACGGCGGCGTGCTCGCCGCCGTTCTCGAGCCTGACGAACCCGTCGGGCGGGACGACGGTGGTCAACGGGCAGACGGAGTGCTACCAGACGTCGTTCGAGACATTCGAGAAAGACAAGCTGTACGGAACGACGTTCTCGTATCTGCACCCGTTCGGGGGCGACCTCTACAACCTCACGTACGACTTCCACGGGACGAGCACGATCGCGTTCGTCGGGTGCACCCAGCCCGTCTGCACGGCGGTGCCCTTCTCGACCAACCGCTACTCGACGGTCTCGCTGACCGGCGACATCCAGCGAATTCGCAACCTCGGCGTCAACGTCGGGCTCTACGACACGCTCTACACGGTCGTCGGCTGGCGGCCGACGTCGCTGACCGATCCGACGCTGGTCGGGTTCCGGCGCACGATCGCGCGCTTCGACCCGCACGTCGCGCTGACGTTCCGCCCCGCGGGCGACGTCTCGTACCGCGCGGCGTACGGCACGTCGACGACGTTCCCGTACGTCGGGCAGCTGAGCGGCACCGCGACCTTCCAGAAGCCGCCGGACCAGGCGCTGGGGATCTACGCGCTCGGCGGTTCGCTGACCGAGAAGAACGCCGACCTGCTGCCGGAGGTGAGCATCGCCTACAGCATGGGCGTCGACAAGCGCTTCCACAATGGGAGCGTGCTCAGCCTCGATCTGCAGGACTCGGTGATCCACAACGTCTTCGAGACGCTGACGACGGCGATCCCGGCGAACGGCGGTTTGGAGGGCATCTTCGCGCCGATCAACGTCGCAAAACTGACGACGCAGATCGCCACACTGAAGTACAAGTACGCGCCGCGCAGCGGGCTGGGCGGCAACATTGCGTTCGCCGCGGAGCGCTCGATCGTCCAGGGGCTGACGTCGAGCTTCTACGTCGCGGGTAGCCAAAGCTTCCCGGTCAACAACGTGCAGATTTGCGGCAACGGTGTCGCCGCGCCCGGTATCCCGACCTGCATCCCGTATCTCAAGGGCTATGGTCAGCTGACCTACGCGATGAAGGACGGCACGTTCCTCGGGTTGGGCGTGGACTACGAAGGCAAGAACAACGCGTACTTCCAGCCGCCGTTCACGCAGGTCGATCTCACCGCGCTCCACCCGGTTGCCAAGAGCGTCGACATCCAGCTCGGCGTGCAGAACCTGCTCAACACCAACAACTACGGCACGTACCTCGCCACGCCGGGGGCGGGAACGCCGGTCGTTGTTTTTTT
>JAFAMK010000052.1 GCA_019233415.1 Vulcanimicrobiota bacterium | reverse complement strand
ACCTCGTTCGTCGCGAGCCGCATCTCCGCGCCCCCGCGCATCGTGCGCCTCTCGGTGCGGTTCCATCTCAACCGCTGAGCGCGGAACCGGCCCAGGTGCGCGTGCGCCTGGGCCGGTATGTCCTCCTCGATGAGCATCCAAGACCAGGTCAAGACCGAGATGAAGGAGGCGATGCGCGCGCGCGACCAGGTGCGCCTGGACACGCTGCGCAGCATCGTCTCGGCGTTCAACTACAAGCGGATCGAGGCCGGCGCCGACCTCTCCGACGCCGACCAGCTCGCGGTCGTCCAGCGGCTCGTCAAGCAGCGCAACGATTCGATCGAGCAGTTTCGCACGGCCGGCCGCGCCGAGCTGGCCGACAAGGAAACCCGCGAGCGCGACATCCTGCAGACGTTTCTTCCGGCGCAGAAGTCGCCGGACGAGGTGCGCGAGGTTGTGCGGGTCGCGATCGCCGCGCTGCCGGCCGACGGGCGCAACCAGGGCGCGGTGATGAAGGCCGTGCTGGGCCAGTTGAAGGGCCTTGCCGACGGTAACCTCGTCCGCCAAATCGTGACCGAGGAGCTGGCCGCCCCGTAACCTTCGTTCACGCGCACCGGTAGCAGATGACGTGATCTTCCGCCGCATCGTCGCGCTGGTCTGCCTGCTCGCCGGAACCGCCTCGGCCTGGGCCCAAGGGACCGCGCTCGCGGCCGCCGGCGGCGGGGTCGTCGTCGTCCCGATCCAGGGGACGATCGACGAGGGGATGGCGCACCTGGTGGCGCGCGCGGTCGCCGACGCGAAGGCGCAGCACGCGCGCGCGATCGTGCTCGACGTGACCACGTTCGGCGGCGTCGTCTCGGCCGGAACCGAGATTCGCGACGCGCTGCTCGGCAGCGAGGTCCCGGTCGACGCGTACGTCGAGCGGGCCTGGTCGGCCGGCGCGCTCGTCACGCTGGCCGCGTCGCGGATCACGCTCGCGCCGGCCGGTTCGA
>JAFAMK010000420.1 GCA_019233415.1 Vulcanimicrobiota bacterium | reverse complement strand
CCCCCGTCATCCTGAGCTTGTCGAAGGGGCGTGCAGGGATCGTGAGGTGGCGGGCCGATAGTGTATTCGCTATAGTGAATTCGCTGCTCGCGCTGGCTGCGGTCTTCGGGCGGATTTCGTCGACTTCGTTCGGTGGCGGGCAGCAGGCGATGATTCGGCGTGCGGTCGTGCGCGAGCGCGGGTGGCTCAGCGAGCGCGAGTACATGGAGATGCTCGCGATCGCGCAGATTGCGCCGGGGGCGAATCCCGTCAACATGGCGGTGCTCGTCGGGCGGCGCGTTGCCGGCGCACCCGGCGCGCTCGTTGCGTTCGTTGCGTGCACGCTGCCGGGGCTCGTGATCTTGCTCGCGATCGCGGCGCTCTCGCTCACGCCGCGGTTGGCGTTTCTGCAGGGCGCGTTGCGCGGCTGTGCGGCGGCCGCCGTAGGGCTGACGTTCGCGAACGCGCTCGAGCTGACGCGGCCGTTCCGGCGCGATCTCGTCGACCTGGCGTTCGTCGCCGCCGCGGCGCTCGCGATGCTCGTGCTGCACGCATCACTCGCCGTGACGCTGATCGTGCTCGTTCCGCTGTCGATCGCACTGCACCGCCGCGCCCGACCGTCGTGATGCTTTGGCGGCTGGCGCTCGTGTTCACCGTGCTCTCGCTGCTCGGGTTCGGCGGCGGCAACGCGATCATTCCGCAGATGCACGACGACGTCGTCGTGCGGTACCACTGGCTGACGTCGGCAGAGTTTTCACGGTTCTACGGGCTCGGGAAGCTTGCACCGGGGCCGACGACGTCGATGGCGTCGCTCGTCGGGTGGCACGTCGGCGGAGCGCTCGGCGCGCTCGTCGCGACGGTGGCGGTGTTCGTTCCGTCTTCGCTGCTGATCTACGCGCTCGGCGCGCTGTGGGCGCGCTTTCACGGGCATCCGTGGCGCGACCGGTTCGCGCGCGGGATCGCGCCGGTCGTGCTCGGGTTGATCTGGGCCGGCGTCGTCACGCTCGGGCGCGGCGCCGTCGACGACTGGGCGACCGGCGCGCTCGCGCTCGTCGCGACGGCGCTGATGCTCGGGACGCGAATCAACCAGTCGCTGATCGTCCTCGCCGCCGGCGTCCTGGGCGCGTTCGCGCTGCGCTGAGCGCCGGCAGGGAAGCCGGCGGCGCCGAGTAACGTACGCCGGATAATCCGATGCAACGAATTACCACGCGGCGGCTCGACCTCGGCCCCGCCCTCCCGGGCGTGCTCTTCGCGGCCGGCGTGACGCTCGTGGTGGAAGTTCTTGCTCGGCTCGGCTGGCTCACCAGTTACGTCCCGCCGCCGTCGGCGGTCGCGCTCGCGCTCGGCGAGGGATTGCGCAGCGGCGAGCTGTCGAGCCAAGTCGCCGCGACGCTGCTGAGCTTCGCCGAAGGGCTCGTGCTCGCGACCGTCGTCGCCGTGTTCATCGGCGTGCTGATGGGGACGGTTCCGCTCGTGCACGACGCGCTGCGAACCGTCGTCGAACTGCTGCGGCCGGTGCCGTCGGTCGCGCTGATCCCCCTGGCGATCCTCTTTCTCGGCCTGGGCACGCCGATGCGCGTCGCCGTGATCGCGTACGCCGCGTCGTGGCCACTGCTGATCAGCACGTTCTACGGCGTGCGCGCGGTCGATCCGATCACGCTCGACACCGCGCGCAACTTCGGCGTCTCGCCGGCGCGCACGCTGTGGGCCGTCACGCTCCCCGCTGCGCTTGCGAGCATCTCGACGGGGCTGCGCGTGAGCGCGTCGCTCGCGCTCGTCGTGACGGTGACGACCGAGCTGATCGCGGCGAACAGCGGGATCGGGTTCTACGTCTCGCAGATGGAACAGGCGAACCGCCTGCCGCCGATGTACGCCGGGATTCTCCTCACCGGCATCCTCGGCTACCTCATCAACGCGCTCTTCTTCCGCTTGGAACGCACGTTCGTGTTCTGGGCGCCGCAGAGCCGCGAGGTCGCGCTGTGAAGCAGCGGCGCGCCGCGCTCGGGCTCGCGACGGTCGCCGCGCTGCTCGTCGCCTGGGAAGTGTTGGCGCGCGCCGCGCACAGCATCTACGTTCCGCCGGTAACGACGATCGCGGCGACGTTCGCGCACGAGTGGTTCTCGCCGCAGTTCGTCCAGCAGGCCGTGCCGAGCCTCATCCGCATGTTCAGCGGCTACCTGCTCGCCGCCGCGCTCGGCGTCGGCACCGGCGTGCTGATCGGCGCGTACCGGCCGCTCTACCGCACCGTCGATCCCGTGCTGCAGTTCTTGCGCGCGATCCCGCCGACCGCGCTGATCCCCGTCGGCATCCTGCTGATCGGGATCGGCGACGCGATGAAGATCCTCGTCATCGCGCTCGGCGCGTTCTGGCCGATCCTCGTCAACGCGGCCGACGGCGCGCGCGGCGTCGACCGCGAACGGCTCGACACGGCGCGCATCTTCGGCCTCTCGCCGCTCGCGAC
>JAFAMK010000375.1 GCA_019233415.1 Vulcanimicrobiota bacterium | reverse complement strand
GGCAAGCACGACCTCAACCGCGATCCGTACAACGCCGCGCCAGTCGGGCTCGGGCCGTACCGCGTCGCCTCGTGGGAGCGCGGCTCGCGGCTCGTCCTGACCGCCGATCCGCACTACTTCCGCGGCGCACCGCACATCCCGCGCATCGAGTTCGCGATTGTCCCCGATCCGAATACGGTCGCGACGCTCTGGAACACGCACGCGCTCGACCTCGTCCTCGCGCGCGTCCAAGAGGGGCGCGCGTACCTCGATTCGCTGCGCGCGCGGCGCGGGACGCGCATCGTACTGGAGCCGCACTACGAGTTCGACTTCATCTTGCTGAACGTCAGCCGGCCGCCGCTCGACGACGTGCGTGTGCGGCGCGCGCTCGCGTTGGCGATCGACCGCGTGAGCATCATGCGCGACCTCGACGGTGCGCTGTGGGTTCCGGGCGACGGGGACCGTCTGCCGGGGCAGTTCGCGTACGATCCGTCGCTCACGCAGCCGCGCTACGATCCCGCTGCCGCGGCGCGGCTGCTCGATGCCGCGGGCTGGCGCGCCGGGCCCGACGGGTTGCGGCGCAAGGACGGTCGCGTGCTCGCGCTCGACTTCGTCGCGACGACCGAGTCGAAGAGCACCGGCCGCTTCGGCCTGGTCGTGCAGCAGGACCTCGGCAAGATCGGCGTTCGCGTCGACGTGAAGTCGTACAACTACAACCTGATCTGGGCGTCGCGCGCCGACCACGGCATCTTTCAGACGGGCCGCTTCGACATCGCGTACTCCGGCTGGCAGCCGAACGTCGTCGCCGACCATTCGTACCTCTTCCGCTGTGACGACCGCCCGCCGAACGGCGACAACTTCGGCGGCATCTGCGATCCCGCCATCGAACAGGCCGCGCGCAGGGAGCTGGATGCGCGCGACCCGGCGCAAGAAGCGGCTGGGGACCGCGCGCTGACGCGCCGGCTCGTCGACCAGACCGACGTGATCTTCCTCGGCTTCAACCGCGAGGCGGTCGCGTACCGCGACGACCTCGAGGGGATCGTCCCCTCGGTGACCGGCCAACACCTGTGGAACGCGTGGGCCTGGAGGTGGCGCCGTTAGGCGGGCCTGAAAGGTTCCGGGTGGCTACCGCGACCCTGACCTACGGCTCCTACCTCAAAGTCCCCGAGCTGCTCGCGCTCCAGCAGCCGCTCGGCGCGCCGGCGCATCACGACGAGCTGTTGTTCATCGTGATCCACCAGGTCTACGAGCTGTGGTTCAAGCAGACGCTGCACGAATTGGACGCCGCGGTCGGCTTCCTCGACCGCGACGACCTGCTGAAGGCCACGAAGGCGTTCCGCCGCATTCACGCGATCCAGCGCATCCTCGAAACGCAGGTCGACGTCCTCGAAACGATGACGCCGCAGGACTTCAACGCATTCCGGTCCGAGCTGAATCCGGCCAGCGGGTTTCAGTCGGCCCAGTTCCGCGAGATCGAATTTCTCGGCGGCCTGCGCGGCAACGAGAAGGCGCTCGCGCACCTCGACGTGACGCCGGAGGAACGCGCGCGGCTCGAACGCCGGCTGCGCGAACCGACGCTGTACGACGCGCTGAAGGGCCATCTCGCGCGCGCCGGCTTCGACGTCTCCGGCCACCACGCGCTCGTCGCGACGTTCAAGCGCATCTACGAGCACGAGGAGTCGCACTATGCCCTGTACCTGCTGCTCGAAGACCTCATCGAGTTTGACGAACGTGTGCGCCTGTGGCGCAGCCGGCACGTGCTGATGGTCGAGCGGATGATCGGGATGAAGCCCGGCACCGGCGGCTCGCTCGGCGTCGCCTACCTGCGCAACACGCTGGAGAAGCGCTTCTTCCCCGAGCTGTGGGAAGTCCGCACGGAACTCGGCGGGAGCGCGCACGCGTGATCGCCGCGACGACGGCGCGTGCGCGCGACCGCTTCGCCGGGCTCGACGCGAACACGTGGCTCGTCTCGCACTCGATGGGTGCGCCGCCGCTTGCCGCACGCGACGCGCTGGTGCGCTACCACGAGCAGTGGGCGGACGGCGGTCCCGAAGGCGCCTGGCCGGTGTGGCTCGACGAGGCGCGCGCGATCGCCGACGGGATCGGCGCGATCATCGGCGCGCCGGCCGGTTCGATCGCGCTCGGCCCGAACGTCAGCGTGCTACAGTCCGCGCTCGCCTCGTCGCTCGACCTGCACGGCGCGGAGCGCAACGAGATCGTCTACGAGGCGCTGCAGTTTCCGTCGCTCGCATACGTCTGGACCGCGTGGGAGCGCGCCGGCGCGAAGACCGTGCGCGTCCCGACCGACGACGGCAAGACGATCCCGACCGAGCGCATCTGCGCGGCGATCGGCCCGCGCACCGCGGTGGTCGTCCTTTCGCACGCGTACTACCAGAGCGGCGTCGTGATCGACGTCCCGACGATCGTCGCGCGGGCGCGTGAGGTCGGCGCGCTGGTCGTGCTCGACGCGTACCAGACGACCGGAACGTATCCGTACGACGTCGTCGCGCTCGACCTCGACGTCGTCGTCGGCGGCTCGCACAAGTGGCTGTGCGGCGGCCCCGGCTGCGCGTGGATCTACGTGCGGCCCGCGCTCGCCGACCGCTTCCGGCCGATGGTGACCGGCTGGTTCGCGCACCGCGACCCGTTCGCGTTCGATGCGCCGCCGATCGACTATGCGACCGACCAGATGCGCTGGGCGACCGGGACGCCGACGATTCCCGGCTACCTCGTCGCGAAGCCGGGGCACGCGATCATCCGCGAGATCGGCGTCCCGGCGATCCGCGAGCACAACGTCCGCCTGACCACGCGGCTCACGGAAGGCGCGCTCGAACGCGGCTGGACGGTCAACACGCCGCACAATGCGTCGCACCGCACCGGCTGGGTCGGGATCGACGTCCCCGGCTGCGAGACGCTGCTGCACGAACTCGTGCGCCGGCGCATCTATGTCGACCACCGCCCCGGTTGCGGGCTGCGCGTCAGTGCGCACTTCTACACGACCGACGACGAGATCGACCACTTCCTCGCGACGATGGACGAGCTGCTGCGATAAACCGCGCGTCGCGGCGCGGTCACGCGGCAGCCAGCAGTTGCTCCATCTCGGCGTGAATCACGCCGTTCGAACCGAGGATCGAACCGTTCGCGATGTCGAGTGCGCCGCCGATCACGCCGCCGGTGCGCCCGCCGGCCTCTTCGATCAGGAGCGAGCCGGCGGCGACGTCCCACGGTTTGAGGTCCCACTCCCAGAACGCGTCGAACGTGCCGTCCGCGACGAAAGCGAGGTCGAGCGCGGCGCTGCCATCGCGGCGCACCGCCTGCGCGGTGTCGGAGAGCGCGCCGAAGTAGCGCGCGTTGCGCGCGTAGCCGGCCGGATTGAAGCCGGTGCAGACCAGCGCGTCGTGGACGCGCGCGGTCGCCGAGACACGGATCGGCGCGCCGTTGCAGTGCGCGCCGCCGCTGCGCCGGGCCGTGTAGAGCCGGCCCAGGACCGGCGCGAAGACGGCCCCGGCCTCGATCACGCCCGCGCGCTCGTAGGCGATCGAGACGCAGAACAGCGGGTAGCGGTGCGCGTAGTTCGTCGTCCCGTCGAGCGGGTCGACGATGAAGCGCTCGTCGCCGCTCCCGGCGTGGGCGCCGCTCTCCTCGCCGAGGATCGCCGCGGTCGGGTAGGCCGCCCGGATGCGTTCGACGATCAGCGCCTCGCTGGCGCGGTCGGCGTCCGTGACCAAGTCGTGCCGGTGCTTCTCCTCCACCTGGCGTGGCGCGTCCATCCGCTCGCACAGAAGCACGCCGGCGTCGCGAGCGAGCGCGGAGATGAACACGAGCGGGTCCAACGGGGTCCTCCTCGGAAGAGCGCGGGGATGAGGAGACCCCCTTCCGGCCTGCGCGACCGCGTCCTCGCGGCGGTCGAGATTCCGGCGCTCGCCATCTGGCTCGGCGCGATGGTCGGGTTCGCCTTCGTCTCCGCGCCGCTCGCCTTCCGGATCGTCGCGCCAACCGACCTCGCACGCTTCGCCGCACTAACGGCGCAGTCGATCGGCGCACTGACCGTCTGGGGCTACGTGCTCGGAACGATCGCGCTCGTCGTCACGCTGATCCGCGCCGTCTCGGCCGGCGACCGCACGTGGGACTTCGCGCGGGCGCTCGTCGTCGTGCTCGCGCTGGCGCTCGCGACCTACGAGCAGCGCGCGATCGTACCGGCGATGGAGGCGACGCGCGACGTTCGCAGTGAGGAGTACCAAGCACTGCACCGCACCTCGACGCAGGTCTACGGCGGTGCCGTCGTCCTCGTCTTCGCCGCGCTCGTCCTCGCCGCCGCACGGCGCGAGGAGTGA
>JAFAMK010000235.1 GCA_019233415.1 Vulcanimicrobiota bacterium | reverse complement strand
CGGCCTGGTCTCCCACCCCGATCACGAGCTGGCGAAGAAGCAGCAGCGCGGCTTCGGCGGCGTGCTCTCGTTCCGCGTGCGCGGTGGCGCGGCGCGTGCGCGAGAGATTGCGCGCACGACGCGGCTGTTCAACCTTGCGGTCTCGCTCGGAGGCGTCGAGTCGTTGATTTGCGTGCCGTCGGAGATGACGCACAAGACCGTCCCCGCCGAACGCAAAGCCGAGCTGGGGATCACGCCCGACCTGCTGCGGCTCTCGGTCGGGCTCGAAGACGTCGAAGACTTGATCGACGACCTCGCGGACACGCTCGACGCGACCGCGGATCTGGTGCTCGAAGGGGCCGTCGCTTAGCGCGACGGCCTCTCGCGGCGGGTAGCGTGGTCAGCCGCCGATGTTGATCATCCAGTCGATGCCGTACTTGTCGGTCAGCATGCCGAAGGTCGCGCCCCAGAACTGCTTGCTGTAGGGAACCTCGACCTTGCCGCCGTCCGCGAGCGCGTCGAAGACGCGCTGCCCCTCGGCTTCGTCTTTCCCGGCGAGCGAGAGCGAGACGCGGGTGTCCGTCGCCGTGTTGGCGCCGGGCTGCCCGTCGGAGGCCATGAATTTCAGCGACGGCGCGACGAAGTTCGCGTGCATCACCTTGTTCTTCCAGTCCGGTGGACAATTGGCTTCCATCGGGGAGCCTTCGTAGCGGTTGATCGAGGTGATCCCGCCGCCGAAGATCTTCGCGTAGAAGTTCAGCGCTTCTTCACAGGTGCCGTTGAAGTGGAGATACGGTTCGAGTTCCATCGTTCGCTCCTTTTCATCTTCAGACAAGCTTCGACAGGTTGGCCGCGAACGTTGCGACGGTTTTCTGCGCGACTCCTTCGATCAGGCGGCCACCGACGGTAGCGACGATCCCGCTGATCGACGCGTCGGTGTGCAGCGTGACGTGCGTCGTGCCGTCGCGCTCGCTCGCCGTCGTGACGACCGTCGCGGCAATGCCACCGCGACCGCGCTGTTCGTCACCGCGCACTTTGAAGCTTGCGGTATGCGTCGCGTCGTCCATCGCGAGGACTTCGATCGTCGCGCGGTAGCCGACCTCGACCGGCCCGACCTTCACGCCGACCTTCGCGCGGTACGTGCGGTCGTCGACAACCTCGGTGATCTCGGCGCGCGGGATGCAGCCGGCCACCTTCGGAATGTCCTTGAGGACAGGCCACACCCGGTCCAGCGGCGCCGCGACGTCGAACGCGTCGTCGATGATCATCCCGGCATGACCACCGTGCGCTCGACGTGAATCGGGAGCGTCCCCTCGCTCAGCCGGCCGCCCGGCCGGTGTTCGCGCAGCGCGATGATCTCGGCCGCGATCGAGATCGCCGTTTCTTCCGGCGTGCGCGCGCCGACGTCGAGCCCGACCGGCGCGCTGATCCGCGCGAGGTCGGCGTCGCTCACGCCGATGCGGCGCAGCTCCTCGACACGGTTGGCGTGCGTGCGGCGGCTCCCCATCGCGCCGATGTAGCCGGCGTTCGTGCGCAGCGCGACGCGCAGCAGCGGAAGGTCGAACTTCACGTCGTGCGTCAGGATGACGAGCGCGGTGCGCGCGTCGACCGGCGCGCCGGCGAGAAACTCGTCGGGCCACGAGACGACGATCTCGTCGGCGTCCGGGATGCGCGCTTTGGTCGCGAAGACCGGCCGCGCGTCGATCACCGTCACGCGATAGCCGAGGTACTTCCCGATCCGCGCCATCGCGCGCGAGAAGTCGATCGCGCCGAAGACGTACATCGCGGGCTTCGGTGCGTACGCCGCGATGAAGAGGCGCACGTCGGTTCCGACCGGTTCGCCGTCTTCGCCGAAGCTGCGCAACGCGTTCTGTCCGACCGCGAGCAGCGCGCGCGCCTCGCGCACCGCGGCAGCGTTGAGGAGCGCGCTACCGAGATCGCCCGCGTGCTCGTCCTCGAACACCAGCAGCTTCGCGCCGGCGTGCGGGCCGTCGAGCCGCGTGACCAGCGCGACGGGCCGGTCGGCGCGGAGTGCCTCCGCGAGGCGGTGGAAGATCACCAGTCGAGCCGCTCGACGAAGACGTGAATCGTCCCGCCGCAGGTCAGCCCGACGGAGATCGCGTCGGCGTCGCTGAT
>JAFAMK010000232.1 GCA_019233415.1 Vulcanimicrobiota bacterium | reverse complement strand
GCTGCGCAGCACGGTGCCGTACGGATCGGCCTCGAGCGTGACGTCGTGCGTGACGCGCGGGTCGTCGGCGACGCGCTCGTAGTGAAACGCGATCGACTCGCGCGCGTGTGTGAAGAACGACGCGAAGCGGTTCGGCCCGAGCGGCTGCACGGGTTTGATCGTGAAGGTGTTCTCGGTAACCGTGTACGGCACGCCGGCGCGCGTCGAGCCGTCCTCGGCGTACACTTCCGTGCGCAGCGTCAGCCCTTTGAGCGCGCGGTACGCTTCGCGCACCTCCTCCGGTGCGAGACCGCCGGGGATCACGGTGTCCGGCAGCACCGGCGGGCTCCAGTACTGCGCGGCGCGTGCCTGCGAGACGGTGCCGGCGTCGAAGAACGCGCCGGTGTGGAACCAGCTGCGCGTGTACGCCGGCGGGTTCCACGACGCCGCGTCCCAATTCGACGACTCGCCGCCGGCGAACGCCGTGTCGTCGCGGTGTTCCTCGGTGTCCCACTGTTCGACCATCCCGAAGCCGCGGAACTCGCGCTCGACGCCGTCGAAGTAGCCGTCGTGATAGGCGTAGCGCGTGACGAAGCGGCTGCGCCCGATCCAGTCGAACGTCTCGACGCGCTCGGCGACCTGCACCGGGAAGTGCAGCCGCGTGATCCACGGCGTTCCGGCCTCACGGTCGGCGACGTAGAAGCGCGTCGACGGCGCGTACGTCACCCGCGTCTCGGCACCGAGGTTGTTGCGCACCGACGTGAGCAGATGTGGTTTGCTCCCGCCCATCTAGTCGACGTAGCGCAGCGGCGCCGCGGCGTCGGCCGGCCACGACGACGACCACACCAGACACGCCGTTCCGGTGCCGAGCAGGTCGACGACCTGCACGTCGTTCGTCTCGTCGGCGCACGGGAACACCGCGAGGCGCGCCGGATCGCCGAACGCGTTCCCGCTGCGGTTGAACCACACGTCCACGCCGTCGCCGCGCACGTACACGACGTCGGCCGTCCCCGACCCGTCCACGTCGGCGAGCCGCACGCGCTTCGGATCGAACACGTCCTCGCCGCCGACGTGCGGTGCGCTGTCCATCGTCACCTTTGCGCCGAAACGCCCGTAGCCGAGGTTCGGCCAGTAGCACAGCTCGCCGTCGCGCACGCGCACGAGGTCGCTGAGCCCGTCGCCCGTCATGTCCGCGAGGAAGATCGTTTGCGTTCCGTCGGCGAGCACGACGCGCGGACCGCGCTCCTCGTCGGACGGCACCGCGGCGCGCTCGGCGACGTCGAAACCGGCCGCGCCGAGCGACGCCCACACCGTGAAGACGCCGTCCTCGGTGAGCAGCACGTCGGCGAGCCCGTCGCCGGTGAGGTCGACGAAGCGGACGTTCGGCTCCGACCAGTCGACCTGCGGAAGCGATGCGAAACGCTGGAACGGCGCCCACGTCGATTCGGCGGTTCGCTCGAAGAACCCGGCGCCGGGCTCGGCCAGTGCGACCGCGTCGAGCCGGCCGTCGCCGGAGAGGTCGAGCAATCGCTGACCGTTGCCGACCGCGGTGCGCGACGGCAGCGCAGCGACGTCTTCGACCGGGCCGAAGCGCGGCCGCGTCACGACGCTTCCGTCAGGCTGCTGCACGCGGTTCGCCGCGCTCAGGTTGCGCTTGTAGAACCACGCGCCGCCGGCGTCGGATAAAATCCCCGACAGTCCCTCGCCGTCGAGGTCGATCCAGCGAAAACGCTCGCCGCCAAACCCTTCCGGCAGGTTCGCGAAGCTCTCGCCGTCGAGCGTGAGCACATCCGGCTGCAGGTGCGGCGTGCTGTACGTGAACTCGAGCGGCGGCGCCGCAACGCGCAGATAGCCCGCGCCGGCGCGGCGATAGCCGCACGGTGTCGCCGACGCGAGGAACGTGTAGACGGGATCGACCGCGTTCGGCGGTGCGTCCTGATCGGCGTAGCGCAGGTCGAGCGACCGCACGAGACAGTTCGCGCCGACACCGTCCTCCGCCGGGAAGTGATGGAACTGCAGGATGCGCGCGCAGCGCCGGTACGTGCGCACCTCGAACGCCGCACGGTACGCCGAGAACGGGTCGGGCCGCAGCGCCCACGGCCGGTCGGGCGCCGGCACCGGCACGTCGGGCGCGTGGTCGCCGTAGTCGAACACGACCTCCAAGTGCCAGTCGGTCGGAAGCGGCGGCTCGTCACCGGTCGGCGACCAATCGGCGAAGTACGGCTGCACGTTTCCGTAGCAAATGCGTTTCAGGTAGCGCTGCGTACGGCGCGCCGCGTCGCTGCGGTTCGCTTCGTGCGCGGCGGTCGCGTCGACGCCCGTGCCGTCGTCGGCCGCGTATTCGTACGTCGCGACGTTGCCCTTGTCGTCGAACGTGCGCGCGAGCTTGTACGCGAAGATGCGCAGCGGGTCGTCGGGATCGGTGACGCGGCTGTTCGCGTCGAGGCCGTACAGCGCGGTGACGTTCGCGCGCGAGATCGTGCGCCAGTGGCTGATCCCCGTGTCGAGCGCGACCCAGCGTTCGATCCGGCTGAACGACCCTTCGATGCGCGGCCGGTAGGAGTGCACGCGATACGCGACGGTGTGAACCGTGCGATCCGTGAAGACGCGCGCGCCCGTGCCGTCGAGCACCGGGACGAGATCGTCGCTCCCGGTCAGGACGAAGACATCGGACTCGTCGCCGTCACGGTAGCGTGGCAGACCCTTGTCGGTTTTGCGCGTGATCGACGGAACCGCGACGTTCCAGCCGAACCCGAACGGTCCGTTGCCGGCCCCCGAGTCGTATGCAAGACGCAGCGACGGCGCGGCGTCGCCGCGCCCGGGGCTCGTCGCGACCGGCACCGACAGCGCGACCGTCCCCGTCGCGGCAGCAACGGACAACTTCTCGCCGATCCCACGGACCGCGCCGCCGCCTTTCGGTACGGCAACGGACGGCAGGACGGCACGGTCGTCTTCCGCGTTCTGGTCTGCACGTTCCGCGTTTGAAGACACCCGAAGACTCCCCATCGGACGATGCGGTGGACGAAGCCCACGGGACAGGAATCAGGAAAATTTCCTGATTGCCACGCCTGGCCCACTAGGGGGCGCAATAATACGACATGGGAGCAGCCACTGTAAAGCTCCCCGGATCAAACGTGGGCTGGCTGTGACAGCTTGCCTAGAGCAGCTCTGAAGCGCACGCCACGTCGGTCGGCGCGAAGCGGTCGGCGCGCAGCGCGGTGACGTCGAGCGTGTGCGCGGCGCCGTCGACGATCATCTCGGCGAGCAGCAAACCGAGTGCGGGCGCGTGCATGACGCCGTGGCCGGACGAGCCGTTCGCGAGGTAGAGGTTCGGCGTGCCTGGTGCGGGGCCGAGGATCGCATTGCCGTCGGGCGACATTTCGTAGAGGCCGGCCCAGCAGTTGCTGCGGTCGACGGGGATTGCGCGCAGGCACGGCACGCGCGCGTGCGCGGCCCACGCGACCGTGTCGATCCACTCCGGCTCGACCGCGTCGTCGAACGGATCGTCGGCGCCGGCGGTCGGCAGGAGCAGCAGCACGCGCCCGTCGCGCACGCGCAGGTGGAAGCCGTCGGCGAAGATCGTCATCGGCATCGACGCCGGGAGCGCGTCGGTCGGCACGGTGATCGCGACCTGTCGGCGCAGCGGCACGACCGGCACGTCGACACCGAGCGCGTCGCCGACGAGGCCGGCCCACGCACCGGCGGCGTTCACGACGACGTCGCAAGCAATGTCGCCACGCGTCGTGTGCAGCGCGTCCATGCGACCGCCCGCGCCGCGCCGCGCGCCGACGACCGCGACCTCCCACACGAACCTCGCGCCGAGCCGCTCGGCGGCGGTGCGATAGCCGTCGAGAATCCCGAGCGGGCGAATGAAGCCGTCGCTCGGGCAGTACGTTCCGCCAGTGATTCCGTCGCGCGCGAGCGCAGGATTCAGCGCCACCACCTCCGCCGCATCGACCTCGCGCGCGTCGCCGACGCCGTTCGCGCGCTGCACGGCGAGCGCCGCGCGCAGCGGCGTCAGTTCGGCTTCGTTGCGCGCAATCCAGAGATAGCCCGCCGGCACGTAGCCGCAGTCGCCGCCGGTCTCCTCGGCGAACGCGCGCAGCCGCTCGCGCGCGAGCAGCGAGAGCCGTACGTTGATCGCGCTCGCGAACTGCACGCGAAACCCGCCGGTCGCGCGGCCGGTGCTTCCGGCGCCCGGGGCCGGCGCGCCGTCGAGGACGACGACGTCGCGCACGCCGCGCGCGGCGAGGTGGTACGCGACGCTCGCGCCGACGACGCCGCCACCGACCACGACGACGGCACCGTGCATCGCGCCGCTACACCCAGCGGAACGTGCGCGCGCTGACCACCGTCCCGGCGACCATCCAAATGACGAGCATCAGCAGCCACGCCCAGTACTGCGTCAGCGAGGCGCCCTGGATCGAGACCGCGCGGAACGTGTCGATGAACTGCGTCGAGGGCAACAGCCGGAGCGTCGCGGAGACCGCGTGCGGGAAACGGTCGATCGGCACGTACGCGTCCGACAGAAACGCCAGCGGAACGGTCAGGATCGAGGCGATGTTGTTCGCGCTCTCGGTCGTGCGCGCGAGCGCGCCGATGATCGTGCCGAGCGAGACGAACGTCGCAGTGCCGAGCAGCAGCACGGCGAGAATCTCGAGCGGGTTGCCGTTGATCCGCACGCCGAAGACGAACCCGCCGACCGCGATCAGGATGACCGCCTGCGCGGCGAGGATCGCCATACGGTACACGACCAGCGAGGCGAAGAACACCCAGGGCGGCATCGGCGTGAGGTAGACGCGGCGCAGCAGGTTCTTCTCGCGGAACGTCGCGAGCATGACGCCGACGCCCCAGAATCCCGAGCTGAGGACTTGCGCGCCGATGATCCCCGGCACGAGGAAGCCCGACGTGCGTTGCGACGGACCGCTCGCGAACGCGAACGAAAACAGGACGAGGAAGAACACCGGCATCGCGAGCGACCAGAACATCATCTCGCCGTCGCGGCGGAAGTACCACACGAAGTGCGCCTTCGTCTGGACGAGGAACATCCGCAGCAGCATCATTCGCTTTCTCCGAGCGTCTCGCCGGTGATCGCGATGAACGCGTCCTCCAGCGTCGGGCGGTGCATGTCGAGCGTCGTGATCTTCGCGCCGACCGCGTTCGCGTGGGTAACGACCGCGGCGAGTGCGAGACCGGGCTCGCCGGCCGTCACGAGCTTCCACTCCGCGCGCGTCTGGGTCCACGTGCCGAGCGCGCGCAGCGCGTCGTCCGGCGTGAATCCCTCCGCGGCGATCGTCACCGTCGCGTCGCCGCCGTAGCGCGCGACCAGCTCCGCCGGCGTCGCCTCGGCGACGATTTTGCCGCGCTGGATCATGCAGATGCGGTCGCTCAAGCGCTCCGCTTCCTCGATGTAGTGCGTCGTGAGAATGACGGTCTTCCCGGCCTCGCGCAGCCGCTCGACTTCCGCCCACAAGATGCGCCGGCCGAACGCGTCCATGCCGGCCGTCGGCTCGTCGAGAAAGAGCACGTCGGGATCGTGCTGCAGCGCGAGGGCGAGTGCGAGCCGCTGTTGCTCGCCGCCCGACATCTGCGCGATTTGCCGGTCCAGCTTGCCGTCGAGCCCGACGCGCGCCGCCATCTCGACGGGCCGCGATTCGATCCCGTAGTAGGCCGCGTACAGCTCCAGGACTTCGCGCACGTTGGCTTTCTCCGGCAGCGACGTCGCCTGAAGCTGCACGCCGATCTTCGGGCGCAGCATCGCGAGGTCGCGCTTGCGCGTCGGATCGAGCCCGAGCACGCGCACCGCGCCGGCCGTCGGCTTCCCGAGGCCGATGCAGCACTCCAGCGTCGTCGTCTTCCCCGCACCGTTGCGCCCGAGCAGCCCGAAGATCGTCCCGCGCGGCACCGCGAAGCTGATCGCGTCGACCGCAACGAGATCGCCGTAGCGCTTGACGAGCCCTTCGACGACGATCGCTCCGTCCGCCGCAACCTCCGGAGCGCGCTGCGCCGGCGCGATCATCGCGTGACGAAGAACGCCGCGAGCGCGATTGCGACGACGTCTTCCGCGACTGCGGCGGGGATTGCGCCGATCGCTTTGATCGCGGCGAGGCGTGCGGCGTGGCCGCCGTAGGTGCCGAGCAGCGCGCCGAGCACGCCGGCGAGCGCGCCGCCCGGCGGCCATCCGGCGGGGTGCAGGCTCACCATGAACCAGCCGGCGATCGCGCCGCTCAGCGGGCGGATCACGATCGACGGCAGCGCCGTGCGCGAGGGGATCCACGGCTGCGCATCGGCCACGTACTCGCCGAGCGCGCCGAGGCTGAGCAGCACCGACCACACGCTGATGCCGCGCGAAAGCGCCAGCGCGGCAAGTCCGGTGAACGTCCGAAGCCCCGAGACCACGCCGATCCCGAAGGCGAGAAACAAGCTTTCCATCGCCTGCCCTATTCAGCGCCGCTTCAAGGACTCCAGCTCGTCGAGCGTGCGCGGCCAGTCGGCGCCGAGCAGTCGCGAAAGGCTGCGGTCGGCCAGGAGTTTTCCGGCGGTCTGGCAGGTGGGGCAATAGTTGGTCTCGTTGTCGGCGTAGCGGATGCGCTGGACCGGCGTGCCGCAGACGGGGCACGGCTTGCCGTAGCGGCCGTGGACGGCCATGTCGGCGCGGAACGCGGTGACCTTCTCGGGGAATTTATCCGCCGCTTCGGCGATGAAGCGGTCGATCCAGAGCTGCAGCGTCGCGCGCGTCGCGGCGTAAAGCCGCTCCCACTCCGCGCCCATGAGCTTGTGCGTGAGCGCGACCGGCGAGAGCTTCGCCGCGTGCAGGATTTCGTCCGAGTACGCGTTGCCGATCCCGCTGAGAATGCGCGGGTCGGTCAGCGCGCGCTTGAGCGTGCGGTTCTCCACCCGCAGCGCGTCGCGAAATTCATCGAGCGTGCTGTCGAAGACTTCGATTCCGCCGGGGTCGATCTCGCGCAAGCTCTCTTCGCCGCGCAGCAGGTGCAGCGACGCGCGCCGCTTCGAGCCGGCCTCGGTGAGGACGAGCGCGCCGTCGGGGAAGTCGAACGCGGCGAGCGCGTTGCGCCCTGCCAGCGTCGCGCCGGGAGCGCGCCAGTGCAGGCGCCCGGCGATCATCAAGTGGAGGACGAGCCAAAGATCGCCGTCGAGCCCGATCGCGATGCGCTTGCCGACGCGCCGCAGGTCGCGCACCGCGCGTCCGTCGACGCTTGCAATGGGCGGATCCGCCGTGCGCAACAAGAACGGACCATTGAGCCGCACGTGCAACAGCGGTTGGCCGACGATGCGCGGTTCGAGCGCGCTGATGTACGCGGCGACGTCCGGCAGCTCCGGCATCGGCTGAGCGAATCGACCTCGTTGGCGCGGCGAAGCATCTGGGCGATGACGGATTCGAACCGCCGACCATCTCCGTGTAAAGGAGCCGCTCTCCCGCTGAGCTAATCGCCCGTGTTTGCCCCTGGCCGCTTTTCGGCACGTGGGAGAAGACTTCCCCGAACGGGACGCGTACGAGTTTACCGATGCAACAGCGCCGCCTTGCCCTGGACGACTCTCGCCCGATCTGGCAGGCGATGCTCGTCTTTCTCCTTCCCTTGATGCTGAGCAACGTGCTGCAGTCGGCGTCGGCGACGCTGAACAGCATCTACCTGGGCCGGCTGATCGGCGTGCAGGCGCTCGCGGCCGCGTCGTCGTTCTTCCCGATCGTCTTCTTCACGATCTCGTTCTTCGTCGGCATCGCAAACGCGAGCACCGTGCTGATCGGGCAGGCCTACGGCGCGCGCAACGAAGAACGGCTCAAGGCGGTCGCCGGGACGACGCTCTCGCTCGCGCTGAGTCTGGGGATCATCGTCGCGATCGTGACCTGGATCTTCATGCCGCAGCTGCTGCACCTGATCGGCTGTCCGCCGGACATCTTCGACCAGTCGCTGCCGTATGCGCGCGTGACGTTCGCGTCGTTCCCGCTCATCTTCGTCTACTTCGCGTACGTGACGTTCATCCGCGGCACCGGCGATGCGCGCACGCCGCTGCTCGCGCTCATCGTCAGCGTCGCGCTGATCCTTCTCGTCACGCCGGCGCTGATCCGCGGCTGGTTCGGCCTGCCGCAGCTCGGGATTCTCAGCGCCGCGTACGCCGGGATCGCGGCGAACTTCGTCGCGTGGATGTTCCTGCTCGTCGCGCTCCGGCTCGAAAAGAACCCGCTCGCGCTCGACATGTCGATCGTGCGGCACATGTGGCCCGAGCGGCAGCTGCTGGCGACGATCTTCCGCCTCGGCATCCCGTCCGGCATTCAGATCGCGATGGTCTCGCTGGCCGAGATCGCGGTGATCTCGCTGGTCAACCGCTTCGGATCGTCGGCGACCGCCGCGTACGGCGCGGTCAACCAGATCGTCTCGTACGTGCAGTTCCCGGCCATCTCGATCGGGATCGCGGCGTCGATCTTCGGCGCGCAGTCGATCGGCGCGAAGCGCGTCGACCGGCTGATGACGATCGCGCGCGCCGCGGTCGCGCTGAACTGGTCGGTCGGCGCGGTGCTGATCGCGCTCGTGTACCTCTTCGACCGCGCGATCCTCTCGCTGTTCATCACCGACCCGCAGGTCGTCGAGACCGCGCACGAATTGCTCGTGATCACGCTGTGGAGCTACCTGCTGTTCGGAACGTCGGCGTCGCTCTCGGGCGTGATGCGCTCGAGCGGCGCGGTGCTGTGGCCGACGCTGCTCTCGGTCATCTCGATCTGGGGCGTCGAGGTTCCGGTCGCCTACGCGCTCGCGCCACACTACGGCCTGCGCGGCGTGTGGACGGCGTACCCGATCGCGTTCGCGTGCGGCGTCGCGTTCCAGCTGATCTACTTCTTCGGCTTCTGGCGCCGCAAGAAGTTCACGTCGCTGATCGCGGAGCCTCCGCCGCCATCGCCGCCGACGGAGCGCGCGGCCGAACCGCTCACGACCTAAGGGGACAACATCCTGCTCGCCTAGCAGTGCTTCCTCGCCAAAGCGTCTAAGCTAGCCCTACCATGAACGGCAAGCTGCTCCTCGGCACGGTCGGTGCGATCGCCGGCGCCCTGCTCGGGGCGATCATCTGGGCTGCGATCAGCGCCAGCACGGACTTCCGGATCGGCTGGATGGCCGTCGGGGTCGGCTTTCTGGCCGGCTACGGAATGCGCACCCTCGGCGGCGGCCGCGACCGTGCCGACGGCACCGTCGCCGCAGTCGTCGCATTTCTCGGCTGCGTTCTGGGGAACGTCCTGACCGCCGCTGTAGAGGTCGCCCAGCAAAACCACTACCCGATCGCCGCGACGATCATCGTTACGCTCCTGAAACCCGCGATCATGGTCGACCTGCTCGGCCTCAGCTTCAGACCGATGGACCTCCTCTTCTACGCGATTGCGATCTACACGGGCTATCGCACGGCGCTCAAACCACCGGCCCGAGCCGCATCGGTCACGGCAACCGCGCCGGCCGCACCGCAGCCAGTTGCGCCGCAGGCCGCCGAACCGCAGCCGGCCACATCCGACACGACGACGTAGCCGCTAGTAGATCAGCCGTCCGATCCGGTTGCCGGCGGACTCGGCGAACCAGAGGTTGCCGTCGGGGCCGAATCTGAGTCCCGACGGTCCTGCGCCGCTCGAGATTCCGCTCGCGTACTCGGTGACGGCGCCGCCGGTCGTGATGCGGCCGATGCGATTCCCGGCTTGTTCGGAAAACCAGAGCGCGCCGTCGGTCCCGGACGTGATCCCGGTGAGATTCGAACTGGGCGTGATGCCCGTCGTCATCTCGGTGACGGCGCCGCTGGTCGTGATCCGCCCGATCACGTCCGGCTGCTGTTCGGCGAACCAGAGCGCGCCGTCGGGTCCGACGGCGATCCCGAGCGCGTGCGAGCTGATCCCGCTCGTGAATTCCGTCACCATACCCGCGGTCGTGATGCGCGCGACGCCGTGGTTGAACTCGGTGAACCACAGATTGCCGTCCGGTCCCGCCGTGATCGTCGACGGACTCACGTTGCTGGTAATCCCGGCCGTGAACTCCGTGACGACGCCGCTCGTCGTAATGCGCCCGACGCGCCCGCCGCCGGTATTTTCGGTGAACCACAGATCGCCGTCAGGCCCGGTCGTGACGCTGTAGGGAAACGAGCCGGGCGTGACGCCGCTCGAAAAATCCGTGAAGCTGCCGCCCGTCGTGACGCGACCGATCCCTTCCGGAAAGCTTCCGTTGGCGTGCCAGATCGTGAACCAAAGATTATTGTCGGGGCCGACCGTGATCTGGTTGCCGAACGTCGTCGTCACCGGCTGCGTGATCGCGCCGCTGGTCGTGATGCGCCCGACGCCACCGGTGCCTTCGGCAAACCAGAGCGCGCCGTCCGGCCCCGACACGATGTCCGACGGCGAAGCGCCCGCGGTGATCCCGCTCGAGAACTCCGTGATCGTGGGCGTCACCGCAAGCGTCGTGCTGCCGGCAGTTCCGCCGATCGGCCCGCTCGGCACGGCGGTGAAGACGGTACCCCAGGTCGAGCCGCCCGGGTAGGTGACGGTGATCGACGGACTGCTCGGCGTGACGGTCGTCGCACCGAGCGTGGTGAGCACCGGTCCGCCGTTCGTCGTGGCCGACTGTTGAATCATGATCGTGACCGGGTTGCCGTTTTGATCGGTGTAGCGCGTGCCGCCGAGGATGACGTCCCCGGCATCGTCGCGGACGGTCGCCGTGAGCGTCGTCGTTTGCGGGCCGCCGCCGTTCGTCGCGGTCGCCGCACCAGCGAGCGTCGGCGTGCTGAGCGCGAGCGCGATGCTGCTCACCGCGCGGTCGAGCGTGATGCCGACGGCATTCGCGACGCCCTGGC
>JAFAMK010000068.1 GCA_019233415.1 Vulcanimicrobiota bacterium | reverse complement strand
TACCGCTCGAGTTCGTCATCTGAATCGAGAACGTGCGAAACGCTTGCGCGGCGAGCGCGTCGTTGAGTTCTGCTCTGTCTTGAACCACGTCGGAATCCTCGGAGGGGGACGTCGCGCTCGCCGGGCGTTCCGACCGGGACGCCGAGGCCGCGAAACGAACGTTCCGCGGCCCAACACCCGTATCGGGACACCCCTGCAAGCTCGACGTAGGTGAGCTTGACGCTCGCGCCGTTCCCTTGCGCCCGCTTCCTCTCCTTCCGCTTCCCGGCCCGAGCTTTCTTTAGCTCGTCTTAAAGGGCTAGAACTTGCTAATTCAACGAAGGACGAGGACGACCGTCCGTTCCGCCCCCGCGCGCACGACGCGCAGCGAAAGCTGCGTGCCGGCCGGACCGCACGTGCGGTCGAACAGGTCGGCGCCCGATACTGCCGGCGCGGGTACGCCGTCGACCGCGACGATCGCGTCGCCGGGACGGATGCCGGCGGCGGCCGCCGCCGAACCCGGGCGCACAGCCACGACGCCAAACGCGCTCGGCTTCTCCTTGAACGCACGCAGCCCGGCGCGGTTGACCGGGATCGGCCGCGCGTGGGGGCTCTGATCGAGGTAGAGCGCCTCGTGCGCGTAGTCGAACGTCGGCACGAAGCGCGACAGCACCTGATAGCCGGCGTTGCCGACGTCGAACGTCGAGGCGAACGAACCGGACTTCATCGACGTGAAGTACGTGAGCTGGTCGCGCAGCACGTGGCCGCCGATCGTGAAGCGGCGCAGCGTCTGCATCGTGCCGGTGTTTGTGCCGCCGGTCCCGCTCCCGATCGCGGCGACCCCGGCGGGATAGCGCGCGAAGAAGCCGTTGCGCCTGAGGTAGCTGCCGTACAGCACCAGCGTTCCGGCGTTGCCGGTGTCGATCATGAACAGCCCCGGTTTGTCGTCGGCCGCCGCTTCGACGAGCGGCGCGTCCTCTTCGAACACGATGTGGAGCGGCGCGGTCGTGCCGTGGTAGTGGAATGACGCGAGTGGCGTGAGCGTCAGCCGCAGCGACGCGTAGTCGATGCGCGCTGCAAAGCGCTCGAAGATTTCGAGCCCGAGAATCCCCGCGAGCGGCGTACGGCGGCCGCGCTCGTAGAACGAGTACGGATAGGGGATCACGAAAAACGGCTGGTCGCGCAACTCCGCGTCGCCGATGCGCAACGTGCGCACCGTCGTGTAGCCCTCGGAGATCGTGCCGCTGCCGGCGCCGCCGGAGACGCCCGCGCCGACGACGTGGTACCCGAGGCGCTTCGCCGCTTCCGCAGTCAGAATCGAATGGCCGCCGGTGTCGAAGATGAACGGCATCGGCGCGTGCCCGTCGAGCGTCGCCCACACGAGCAGCTGCCGCCCCTCGAGCGCGAGCGGGACCGTCGTCGTGCCCGCGTTTCCGCGCATTCCGGCGACGTCGGTCGGTACCGGGCGCGCGAAGTCGCGCGCGTCGGCGGCGCGCAGCACGTCGTAGCGCGCGACGGTGATCGTCTCGCCGTTCTCCGGTTCGTTTTCGGTCGCCGTGTGGATCGCGAACGGCAGCACGAGTTCGCCGACGGTGCGGTAGTCGTCGTAGTGCGTGATGCGTACGGTGTACGGCAGCCGCACGCGCGCGCTGGCGAGCAGCGCGGTCTGCGCGTCGAACGCGAGCTCCGCAGGACGGCCGCCCGTCGGCGTGACGTGCACCACGACGACGCTGCGCCCGTCCTCCGTCCGCGTCCCCGCGCACGCAAACGCTGCGCGGTCGCCGGATGCCGCGTAGCCGCGCCGCGCGAGGTATGCGTCGGTCACCGCGATCCCGCGCGCGAACGACGCGTCGTACGCGTGCACGCCGCCCGAACCGTCCTGCGCCCACGTCGTCGTCCCGTCGTCGACGTTCGCGAGCGAGCCCATCACCGGGACGCGATACCGCTGCGCCCAGCGCCCGTTCACGACGTCCGCGTCGAGCCGCGCGCTGCCGTGCAGCCCTGCGGTCGTCACCGTCCCGACCGCGCGCAGTTCGCCGACGTGCGCCCATGCCGCACCGCCGAGCGCCATGCGCATCCGGTCCTGCAGGCCGGCACAGCCGGCCGCCGGCGGCCGGGGCGCGGCCGGCGCTGCGGCGGGGGTGATGAGCACGAGGGCAACGAGCGCCATGACGGCGCGCCGGAAGGTCGTCATGCGCGTATCGTCGCCGACCCGCGCCGCGCGCGTCTTGTGCGCCTTTAGCGCGCGAACAGACGCCGGTAGGCGGCCGGCGCGACTCCGACTTCGAGCGCGAAGGCGTGCGTGAGGTGGCTCTGGTCGCTGAAGCCGCAACGCTGCGCAACCGCCGCGGCGGCCAGCGACGTCGTCAGCAGCAGCTCCGAGGCGCGGCGGACCCGCGCGCGCCGGCGGTATGCGCTCGGCGTAACGCCGAGATGGCGCCGGAACGCGCGGCTGAAGTGCGTCTGGTGCACGCCGCCGAGCGCCGCGGCGCGCTCCAGCGGGACCGGCTCGACCCATTCGAACGCGCCGAGCGCGGCCTGCAGCCAGGCCGGGACGGGCACAGCCGGCGCGCGCGTCACGCCGGCCAGCGCCGCGCGCAGCGCGGCGACCGCCGCTTCGACCACATCGCCAGGCGCGCCGCCGTAGAACGCGCGCACGACCGCGTCGGCCGCCGCGCGCAAATGCGGCTCGGTGGGCACGATCCGGCGCGGCAGCACCGGCACGGACGCGGCGTCGAGCGGCACGTTGAGGCAGCGCGCACCGTCGTGATGAAAGTAGTCCGCGTGCTCCTCGTCCGGCCCGTGAACGATCAGCGCACCGCGCGGGCACAGGTCGGGAACCGCGCCGACTACTTCCGTGTACGTTCCGTCGAGCACGATCGAGACGTACGCATCGTGGTGCGTGTGCGCGCGCAGCATGCTCTCCGCGCCGTGCACCGTCTCGAAGGGCGCGAACACGGTCAGCCGGTCCCGGTCTCCGCGACCGGCTCGTCGACGCGCTCGAACGTCGTGCGCGGGTCGCCGGTCCGGTAGCCGCGCACGCGCAGCGCCGACTCGCCGGAGAGCAGCTCCCAGAGCGGGTCGACGATGAGCTGGCGGCGCCACGACGTCAGGTTGACGACGTCGCCGAGCGCCTCGGGCGTCTGCGGCGCCTCGCGCGCGATCCGTTCGAGCGCGGCGCGCGGCAGCATCAGGGTCGTCGGCAAGTCGTTCTCGGCCGCGAGCGCGCCGACGAGCACCGCCATCGTCGAGACGAGCGCTTCGCGCTGCGGCCCGAGCGGCTTCGGCGCGCGCGGCGGCAACTCGTCGTCCGGAATTTCCTCGCCGCGCTGCACCGCCTCGATGATTCGCTCGCCGAGGTTGCGGCGCGTTCCGTTGTCGATCCGCCGCAGCTGCGAGAGGTCGTCGACCGTCTTCGGCCGCAGTTGCACGAGGCCGATCATCACGTCGTCCGGCAGCACGTACTTGAGCGGGATGTTGCGCTCGCGCGCGTAGCGGTCGCGCAGGTGCGCCAGCTCGTTGAGAATGCCGAGTTCGCGCCGGTTCATGCGCGCGTTGCCGGAAACGCGAAGATACAGGCGTTTCGGGTCGTTGCGGTACGGGCGCAGCGCGGCGAGCGCCGGCATCTCCTCGTCGGCC
>JAFAMK010000096.1 GCA_019233415.1 Vulcanimicrobiota bacterium | reverse complement strand
CGGCTGCGCCCGATCCAGTCGAACGTCTCGATGCGCTCGACGACCTGCACGGGGAAGTGCAGCCGCGTCAGCCACGGCGTCCCGGCCTCGCGGTCGGCGAGGTAGAATTGCGTCGACGGCGCGTAGCTGATCCGTGTCTCGGCGCCGAGGTTGTTCCGCACGCGAGTCAGCAGGTGCGGCTTACCACCCGCCATCAAATCGACGTAGCGCAGCGGCGCGCCGAGCGCGGGCCACGGCGACGACCACACCAGACACGCCGTGCCGGATCCGAGCAGGTCGACGACCTGCACGGTGCTCAGCGCATCGTCGCTCGGGAAGACCGCGAGCACGTACGGCGCGGCGAACGCGTTCCCGCTCTGGTTGAACCACACGCGCACGCCGTCGTCGCCGACGTACACCACGTCGGCCGTGCCCGAGCCATCGACGTCGGCGAGCCGCACGCGCCGGCCGTCGAAACGCTCTTCGTCGGCGAAGCGAGGCGAGTCGTCGAGCGTGACCTTCGCACCGAACCGGCCATAGCCGAGGTTCGGCCAGTAGCAAATCTCGCCGTTGCGCACGCGCACGACGTCGCTGAGCCCGTCGCCGGTCATGTCGGCGAGAAACACCGTTTGCGTGTCGTCGTGCAAGACCGCGTGCGCGCCGTGGTTCTCATCCCAGCCGGGCGCGACGCGCGTTGCGCTGCCGAATCCGCCGGCACCGAGCGAGGTCCAGAACGAGAACGCATCGTCCTCGGTCAGCAGCACGTCGGCAAGCCCGTCGCCGGTGAGGTCGACGAAGGTCAGATTCGGTTCGTTCCAGTCGAGCACCGGCAGCGACGCGAAGCGCCGCAGCGGTCCCCACGTTGCGTCGGCCGAGCGCTCCATGTAACCCGCGTCCGGTTCGGCGAGCGCGACGACGTCGAGCCGCCCGTCGGCGGCGAGCGAAAGCAGGCGCGTCCCGCCGTCGAGCCGCATGCGCGACGGAAGCGCAGGGACCGTTTCGAGCGGACCGAAGCGCGCGCGCACCGCGAGGCTGCCGTCGGACTGCGGCACGCGGTTGTTCGCGCTGAGGTTGCGCTCGTAGCACCACGCGCCGTCGACGTCGCTGAGAAGTCCCGCCAGTCCCTCGCCGTCGAGGTCGATCCATTGTCCACCGCCGAGCCCTTGCGGCACGTTCGGCGCGCTCGCGGAATCGAGGGTCAGCACCGCATCGCCGACGATTGCCGTGGTATATTCCAGTTCGACCGGCGGCATCGACGCGCGCAAGTATCCGCCCGCGTCGAGCCGGCGGTAACCGTTCTGCGTTACCGCGGCGACGAACGTGTAGATGGGATTGCGCGGATCGGTTGGCGCCTGCTGATCCGAGTAGATCAGATCGGTCGAACGCACGAGACAGTCGGTACCGACGCCGGCCTCGGCCGGAAAATTGTGAAACATCAGGACGCGTGCGCAGCGACGGTACGTGCGCACTTCGAATCCAGCGCGGTAGCGCGAGTACGGGTCGGGCCGCACCGGCCAGTTGCGGTCGGGCGTCGGGGTCGGTGCGTCGGGACCGTGGTCGCCGTAGTCGAGGACGACTTCGAAGTGCCAGTCGGCAGGAAGCGCCGTCTCGTCGCCTGCCGCACCCCAATCGGGGAAGTACGGCTGCACGTTCCCGTAGCGGATGTACTTGAGATAGCGTTCCGTCTTGCGCACGGCGTCGGCACGGTTCGCTTCGTGCGCTGTCGTCACGTCGATGCCGGTCGGGTTCTCCGGAATCCAGTCGTAGACGCACACGTTCCCCTTGTCGTCGAACGTGCGCGCGACGCGGTACGCGAAGATGCGCGTCGGATCGGCGGGATCGGAGACGCGGCTCGTGTCGTCGATGCCGAACAGCGTCGTGATGTTCTCGCGCGAGATGGTGCGCCAGTGGCTCAGCCCGCCGCCGTCGGTCCAGCGTTCAATCCGCGCGAACGCGCCCTCGACGCGCGGGCGATAGAACTGCACCGTGTATGCGACCTGATGGACGGTGCGCGTCGTCCAGACGCGGTTTCCGGCGTCGTCGAGCAGCGGGACGAGATCTTCCGCGCCCGCGAGGACGAAAACGTCTGACTCCGCGGCATCGACGTACCGCGGCAATCCCTTGTCGGTCTTGCGCACGATCGACGGCACGCCGAGCGTCCAGCCGAGACCGAAGTGCCCGTTTCCCGCGCCCGACTCATACGTGAGTGCCAGTGACGGGCCGAATCCCGAGCGTCCAGCTGTCACCGGAACCGGGATCGTCATCCCGCCCGTCCCGTTGGCGGCGTTGACGGCGAACTTCTCACCGATGTCGCGAACCGCGCCGCCGCCCTTCGGGGCCGCGATCGACGGCAGCGGACTCTTCGGCGCCGGTTCGGCTTTCTTGTCGGTTGCCGTCATCGCGGTGGTGGGTCTCCGACGGAGAAGAGCGGGATGCGGAAGCCGATCGTCAGCGAGAGCATGAACCCGACCGCGAGGATGTTGCGCGCCGGCATCATCGGTGCCGGCGGCAGCGCGCCGGTCGGGATTCCGCCGAAGACGTCGAGCGTGCCGCTGAACGCGTTCGATTGACGCAGGCGGCGCTGGTCTTCCGGTGACGTTTGTCCGCCGAGCCCGATGCCTGCGAACACGCGCGTCTCCTGGTTCGAGCCGAACGGTGCGAGCGGCGAACGGTTGGCCCACGTGCTGCTCGCGCCGGCCTCGAGGAGGAAGAGATTGCGGAACGTATACGACGCCCCGCCGCCGAAGTTGAAGTAGCTCCCGACGGGCTGCGTGTTGAGCAGGCTCGTTCCGCTCCCGCCGCCGACCGTGAGGTTCGCCACGAACTGGTGACGCGGATTGCTCGCGCTCGACTGCCACTGGAAGATGCCGGTGCCCGCGCCCGTGACCGTGACAGGACCGCCCGTCGCCTCGTTGACGAGGAACTGCCCGTAGAATCCGCCGCCGACGGTCCCGGGGTCGCTGCGGGCCTGCAGGGTAAAGCCTTGTGCGCCGGAGGTCGTCGATGCCGTTCCCGGCGCCGGCATCGACGGCGTCGGGGTTCCCGGCGCGAAGCTCGGCCCGACGTTGAGCAGAAGGCCGAGGGCGAAGAGGTTCGTTATCGGATAGCGTGCCGAGACTTGGAAGTTCAATCCACCCGTGGGCAGACCCGCCGCGCCGCCGAGGATGAGCTGGTCCTGGTTCGTCAGCTCGACGTCGAGCGTGCGGTACATCCGCGTGATCGGTCTACCGTCCGGCCCTCGCAGTTGGAAGGTGTCAGGCTGCGAAAGGTTTTGGATGACGTTGCCGTAGATCGCGCTCGGCGTTCCGTAGTCGCCGTGGTACGGCGGGTAACCGTGAAGCGTGGTCGGGTCGTCCGGGTCGGGCGCGTACATCGTCGTGCGCGACGTGCCGGGCGGCGGTGGCGGTGGATCCTCATGCTGGTCGTTCGACTGCGTGCCGCTCGGGTCGTCGAAGCGCAGCGGGTTGTTGCGCGCGTAGGCGTAGACGTTGGTGCCGTCGACCATCCCTGCCGGATCACAGCTTGTCCAGCGCCCGAGCCACGGCGCGTAGTAGCGCGCGCCGTGATAGGTGAAGCCATTCTCTTCGTCGCGTTCCTTGCCGGTGTAGCGGTAACGCTTCGGCGTCTCCGTCTGCGAGCGCACGGCTTGGTACGCGCTCGCGCCGTGTGGGAAGTATTCCTCGTACGAGATGACGTCGCCGGTGGCATCCAGCTCGAGCAGCGCGGAGCCGAGCTGGTTGCCGTACTGAAACCGCACGAGTTGCACCGATCCGTCGTCGGTTCCAATCGTGCGCGCCTCGCAGACGACCATGCGTTCCGTCGTCGCCATGACGTGCAGCGTCTCGCGCTGCAGCGTCACCGTCGTCCCGTCCGCGCCGTACTCGCGGTACAGCTCGAACCCGCCGAGGTAGACGCGTTCCGCGCGGCGCACCGGTGTTGCGGCGGCCGCCGCCGCGCGGTCGGTGACCTTGCGCACGCGCGCGCCGGCGCCGTCGTAGGTGTACCACGTCGTTTCCGGCGTTCCGGTGAGCACGACTTGCCGGGTCGACGAGCGCATGCGGTCGTGTTCGTCCCACGCCATCGCCGGCAGATGCGGCATCGCGGCGGTGTTGCCGTGCGCGTCGTACGCGTAACGCGCGGTGAACGGGCCGGCGACCGGATCGCCGGGCAGGCTCGTCGCCGAGAGGCGGTTTCCGGTTTCGCCGGGCACGATCTGTGACGGCTCGGTGTACGCGTAGCGCCGCGTCCACGCGCCGGACGCGACTTGGTGGACGAGCGCGAGCAGATTGCCGACCGCGTCGTACGCGTACGTCTCCGTGTACGTCCCCATCGCCGTGGCGTCGCCGGGCTGCGGCAGACGCGTACGCAGTCCGTCGTCGTCGGCCACTTGCACCGGCGTGGCGAGCGCGCCGCCGGTCTGGCCGAGGTGCTCGCGGCCGGTCGCGCGCGTGAGCCGGTAGGTCGGGTCGTAGGTGAAGTCCGCGGTCGGGTCGACACGCGTGCCGTTGAAGTACACGGCGTTCTGCGCGTCGTCGCGGATGCGTGTCACATTGCCGGCCGGATCGTAGCAATACGAGAGCGCCTGCACGGTGCGCCGGTCGGGCGGATAGCTCGCGGCGCGCACGGTGTTCACCGCGGCGAGCCGGAACGTCAGCGGGTCGTACGCGTGCGTCGTGACCGAGCCGTTGCCGAACGCCGTCGCGATCCGTTGGCCGCGCGCGTTGCAGTCGATCGACGTCACCGCGTGCAGGTCGGCGGTCGTCGTGTCGAGCTGTGCCGTCGGCTCGCTGCCGCGCCGGAGCCACACGTCGAGCGCGTCGACCTGCTCGCCCACGGCGTAGGTCGGCTGCACGACGCTCGGCAGCACGCCGCTCCCGTGCGGCGTCAGGACTTGGACCGGCCGGTTCAACGCATCGTACGCCGTCGCGGCCGTGAAGTCATCGCCGGTCAGCAGTGGCGTCGACGCGGCGTCGAGTGCCGCGGCGTCGGTGAGCGCGTCGAGCGGCGACCAGTCCGTCGAGCCGCGGTATTCGGCTGCGAGCCGGCGCCGGCTGTGCGTCAGGTTCCCCTTGAAGTCGTACGCTTCGTTGTACGCGGCGCCGGCGGCGTCGTAGCGGCGGAACACCTGTCCGCACAAGTTCGCCGCGGCGAGCCCTTCGCCGTAGACCGTGCGCTCGACCAGGATTTCGGTCGCAGCACCGGCCGTCAGGTAGCGGTGCGTCGGCCGGCGCAGCGCGTCGCAGCGCAGGCGGAACGCGTTTCCGCGCGCGTCCCAGGTGCGGATCGCGCTCTTCCGCACGTCGCTCAGCGCGCGGCGCGCGCCGTCGTCGATCGCGTTCTGCGCGACGAGGTTGCCGAGCATGT
Source organism: Vulcanimicrobiota bacterium (assembly GCA_019233415.1). Lineage (GTDB taxonomy): Bacteria > Vulcanimicrobiota > Vulcanimicrobiia > Vulcanimicrobiales > Vulcanimicrobiaceae > Vulcanimicrobium. Next base: position 439 of record JAFAMK010000096.1, on the reverse strand, counting down.
CGTAGCGCGTGTCGACCACGCGGCGGCCGAGCGCGTCGAAAACGGCGAGCGGCTTGCCTCTCGTGTCGAACGCGGTGCGAGTCGCGAAGCGCGCGGGACCGCCCGCGTCCGCGACGGCCATACAGGTGCGCCCCAGCGGGTCGAGATGCGTCACGCCCGGAGTCGACGCGTGCGCGCTCGCCTTCTGCGCCGCGTCCTGCTGCGCGGCGCACTCATCGGGGGTCGCGCCGTAGGTGCCGTTGATGCGCAGGTCGTGCCAGGAGGCGAACGGCGTCGCGCCGAGCAGCCGCAAGAACGCATTGCCGACGTCGGCGTCGGTGCGCGGGTCGGCGATCAGCACGGTGTCGTTCCCGTCCCACGCCGCGTGGCGCCACGCGCCGATCACGACCTTCTCCCAGACATTGTCCGGGTGCAATGTCGCGACGAGCCGGCCGACCGG
>JAFAMK010000028.1 GCA_019233415.1 Vulcanimicrobiota bacterium | reverse complement strand
CCGGAACACCCGCACCGGGCGCACCCGCGTCGAACGATCGTGCGCAGGCGTCGATCACGATCCACTACGCGCAGAACCTGCACAAACTCGCTGCACACGCGGGACGGCGCTCGCCACGTTTCGTCGACCCCAACGGCAACGTGCTGCAGATCAGCTCGACCACCTCGGTCAGCGGGAATTCGAGCTTCTTGACGGTTTCCGTCAACCCGGGCGCTGACGGCTCGCAGACCGTCAACTGCCCGATCGTGGCCAGCCCGGGGGCCGGGAACACCACGTCCATCAACGTCATGGAGACAGGCGGCGAGGGCGGTAGCACGCTGGCCACCGGGCAGGCATCGCTGACCAACGTGATGCCGGGGTCGCTCGTCGAGCCGCCGGCGATCACGCTCTACATGAACACGGCGGGTATCGCGATCACGACCGATCTGCTCGGCGCATCCGACGCGACGGCGCTGTCGACGACGCCGACCTCACCGACGCCGTGGAGCCCGTGCTCCCTCATCACGAGCGGCCCGTCGTATCTCTATCCGTTCGACCCGCTGCTCGACCTCGTCTTAGCGCAGCAGAACGTTGGTACCGCCGGGATTCCGACCCCGCAGCTCGTCTCGCAGACCTCGGACAACGGCGGGACGAGCCGCATCGCGAGCGATACGTTCAACGGCATCCACATGATCTTCGACGCCAACAACGACGGCGTCGTCGCGCACTTCTCGACCTACGACATCAACCCGTTCGACAACAACCCGACAGCCGTCACCGCCGACGGCTACGTCCACTTCATGCACCCGACGAGTTGCTTGACTTGAGCCGCGCATCCGAAGTAAGGCTGACGCGCGTCGTACGCGCGTCATGCCGGACTTCAGCTAGCGAAGCGAGCTGAAGTCAGTCATCCTCATGGAGGTGCAGGTGGCAGCCGTCTTCGGCGTCGTCGAGCACTTCGCGCGCTTCCGTCCAGACGCTGGACGGGAGCGCGCCACCGGCTTCCACCGATCCTTCGTCGGCGAGGAAGTCGACTTCATCCCAGTCTTCCCACGTCTCGAGCGGATCGCCATCGACGTCCGCCGGGAAGCGGACGCAGAACCCTTGCTCGATGTGCAGCCCGGTGATTTGCACGCGCGTACCGCGTGGAAAATACGTTCCGTCTTTCCACAGCGTTCCGTACGTCGTGTCGTAGTGCTGGCCGATCTCTAACTTCTCGATCGTCCCGTTCCCCCGAAAGGACGTCGTGTGATCGCGCCCCTTTCCGCGCGGCCGCGTGGTATACCCGTCGCATGAGCGAAGAACGGCAGCGCCCGTGGCGCCTGATCTCGTCCGAGTACCGCATCCAAACGAAATTTTTACGCTTGCGCGCCGACCGTGTCGAGCTGCCGAACGGAATCGTCGTCGAGGACTATTTCGTTCGTGAGTCGCGCGGCTTCTGCATCGTCTTCGCAGTAACGCCCGACAAGCACGTTCTGCTCGTTCGCCAGTACAAGCACGGTGCGGGGGAAGTGCTCGTCGAGCTTCCGGCCGGGATGATCGACGAAGGCGAGTCTCCGGAGGAATGCGCCGTGCGCGAGCTGGTCGAGGAGACCGGCCACACCGGCGCGGCCCCCGAACTCGTGCGCGCATTTCACACCGACCCGACGAACGCGACGGGGCGGTTCTATCTGTACGTCGTGCGCGATGCCGTTCGCACGCACGAGCAGCAATTCGACGTAACCGAGGACATCGCCGTCGAGACCGCCTCGATCGACGAGGTTCGCGCGATGGCGCTCGACGGGCGCATCGCCGCGGGCGCGCAGGTTGCGGCGGCGCTGGTCGCGCTCGCGTACCTGGCCCGCTAGCGGCGCGGGCTGTTAGGCGAAGGCGCTGAAGTTCGCGCCGACGCCGATCGAGGCGAACAGGCGCTGCGCCTCGTCGGCCAGCAGCGCTTCCGTGCTGGTCAGGACGTAGGCGGCAACCGACGACGTTCCCGCCGCGGCGACGTCGAGCGTACTCGCTCCCGAAACTCCAGAGACTCCATCCATGGCTCTCTCATTCTGCCACGGGCGAGCGGGCGGGCGCAAGTGCGCCGGATCGCCCCGGTGAAACACCCTCCCGGAGCGGGGAGTACCTGCGAGCGGAGGCTTTGAT
>JAFAMK010000391.1 GCA_019233415.1 Vulcanimicrobiota bacterium | reverse complement strand
TACAAGAACTTCGTCCGCATCAAGGCAAAGAGTTACTTCCTCATCGGCGCTGACCGAGAGGACATCATCCAAGAAGGCATGATCGGCCTGTACAAGGCCGTCCGCGATTTCAAGGCGGACAAACTTTCCAGTTTCCGTGCCTTCGCGGAGCTGTGCATCACGCGTCAGATCATCACCGCCATCAAGACGGCGACGCGGCAAAAGCACATCCCGCTGAACCAGTACATCTCGCTGAACAAGCCGATCTACGACGAAGACAGCGAGCGAACGCTGCTCGACGTGATGCCTTCCCAGAAGACCTCCGATCCCGAAGAGCTCGTGATCAACCAGGAAGTCTCCGAGGACATCAAGGCGCGGATTCAGGAGAACCTGTCGGACCTCGAGTCGCAGGTGCTGCTGTCGTACCTGGAGGGCAAGTCCTACCAGGAAATGGCGCGCGATCTGAACCGCCACGTCAAGTCGATCGACAACGCGCTCCAGCGCGTCAAGCGGAAGATCGAGAAGAACCTCGCCGAGATCGAACTACCTTGAAAGGACATAGGGGCGCGTAGCTGATCCGTCAGCCGACGTCTTCGAGGAGTGGGACGGAAACGAAAGGCCCCGCCTAGCGCGGGGCCTTTTGGCGCCTAGACTGGACTTTCTTGGGGCGCCAGCTCGCGGACGATCGTCGCGTAGATGAGCTCGCGATCTTCGAGCGGGTCGAAGACCAGACACTTCTGCTCGCCGCCGCGCCCGACCGGGTCGATCAGCACCGTTACGCGCCCGACCGCGCAGACGTCCAGACACGTCGTCCCCGTCGCACGGACCGCGCCCCAGTGCCCCTCGGCCTTGAGCCGGTCCTTCAGCCACTCGCGCAGCTTGAGCCGCTCGTCGCCCGCATGCTCCGGAAAGTCTTCCGGAAAGCGCACGTTGAGGCACTTCTCGCACACCAGCGCAAGCCCACCGGCCCGCCGCCACATCGGTTTGACCTCGATCGGTTCGCTCACCACACGCTCTTCAACACATCGGTTCGCGAATCGTCGTCAGGCAGTCGTCAGGCAAACGAAGATGGAGCCGACGGTGGGATTCGAACCCACGGTGTGCTTTCGGCAGCCGGTTTACAAAACCGGTCCCATCGACCGCTAGGGAACGTCGGCGTCGCGCGACTCGTTCGGGTGGTGCGACGTGCAGACCCGCTCGCGCATGGTAGGAACGCGGCGGGGTGTGCGCGTATCACAGCGGGTCCGCACCGTGGGTCGGTGGTCGAGTGGTTAATGGCACCGGACTGTAAATTCGGCTCGCGAAAGCGATACGCTGGTTCAAATCCAGCCCGGCCCACCAGATGCGGGCGTTGCATAATGGTAATGCCCTTGCCTTCCAAGCAAGAGTCGCGGGTTCGATTCCCGCCGCCCGCTCCAGATTCGAGAGGCCCCGCACAGCGCGGGGCCTCTTCGTTTTCGCTTCGGGCGCCCGGCGCGGAGACGGTTTTCGTGCCGCCGGGCTGTCCGAGAAAACTCTTGACAGCGCCGGTCGCCGGTGGTAGCGTTCCGTCCGACGGCTGCTGAGCAGACGTCAGACCAATTTGACGCAAGTCGCGGTTGGCTTCACGCGACGGTCTCCCCGGAGAAGTGTGCACGTGAGATTCTCGTCGATTTCGCTCGCCGTTCTCGGCGCGCTTGCCGTCGTCGCCGCCGGATGTGCCGGCGGCCAGGGCGGTACCAGTCCCGCTCCACCGGCGCCGGCACGCGCGGCGGCCGACACCCAAGCCGCCGCGCCTGCCGCGAGCGGCGTCGTCACGGCGACGTTCGGGACGATCAAGACCTGGCAGGGTGGCTTCAACGGCAAGATCACGATCGCCAACAGCGGCTCGTCATCGACGACGTGGTCGACGATCACGTTCACGCTCGCCGGTGGCGCGACGATTCCGAGCGGCGCGTCGATCTGGGGCGCGGCGAGCAGCTACACGGCCAACAGCGACGGCAGCTACACGATCACCCCGACCAAGAAGGGCGCCACGATTCCCGCCAACGGCAGCGTCGAGGTCGACTACAACGGTTCGGGGACATTCTCCGGTGTCGGCACGACCTGCACGCTGGACGGCAGCTCGTGCGCAGGCGGCGGCGCGACTCCCACGCCGACGCCGACCGGCAGCGCGACGCCGACACCGTCCGGCTCGGCCACGCCGACGCCGACCCCAACCGCGACGCCGACGCGTACACCAACACCGACGCCCACGCCGACTCGCACCCCGACGACGACGCCCACACCGACCGCGACGCCGACGCCGGCACCCGGCGGGACGTTCGATCCGGCGTCGCTTGCCGATGCCGAGTCGCAGCCGGCGCCCGCGTACAACACCGGCTCGCTCCACGGCGACACGCCGGCCGTCGTGAAAGAAGACGAAGCGTTCTTCTACGTGACGCTCGAGGCGTTCATCAATCCGTCGGACACCGCGGCGTTCAACAAATCCGTGTCCGACTTCAACAGCATGACGACGGGCGGCAACGAGCCGGCCGTGAGCAATCCGCTGTACGGCTGGGGCGACGGGGCGGTCGGTGCGGCGCTCACGCTGATCCGCTTGAACCCGACCGAATGGGCCGCGATCGGCGCAGCGGGGCAGAACCGCGCGAACCTCATCATGCAGGCGTTCGTCGTCGACGCGAACTGGGCGTTCAACGACGCGAACAACCCGTCGACCGGGATCGGCGGCGGCGGAAACTTCTCGAAGTCCAACAACCCGAACTACGACGGCTATCTGTACCTTGCGGCCGACTGCGCGATCTACTTCGGCAGTCCCGCGGCGTGCAACCAGCAACTGACGAGCTTCAACTACAGCTCGTTCATCAGCGCCGTCTCGTCAGCGGGGCTGACGAACATCCAAAGCACGTTCTCGGCGACCGGCTCGTCGATGCAGTCGAGCGTTTCGATCCCGTTCGTCTACGGTGGGATCCAAATGGCGAGCGACACGAACTTCGTCGAGGACATGATCTACGCGGCCGAGATCAGCGGCGCACCGAAGCCGCTCTTCAGCGGCGGAAACGTCGTGACGTCGGTCGGCTCGGCGCACATCGTCAACAATGCCTCGGGTGATCCGGAGACCGGAAAGCCCTGGATGCTGCGCGAGTTCAACTCCACCGACAGCACCGGAACCCGCAGCGACGCCGACTACGCATACGAAGGCTTCATCCAGGCGGTGCGCGTGCGCTCGCTCCTGACCGCGCTCGGCTCATGGAACGGCGTCGACTCCCAAGAGAGCACGATCCAAACCGCGATGTTCAACGGCGGAACGGACCTGTTCTACAAGCTCCAGAACTGCTACGCGAGCATCGGCACGTCGGGCAGCCGCACCGTCTGCGCACCGACCAACTCGCTCGAAACAAACCCGGGCACCGACCCTGTCGCAAAGGGCTGGCTCTACATCACCAACATGTGGTATCACTACCTCGGCCAGTGACCGCCGCACCCTAGAAAGCACGATGCCACACACCTGGCACCGCATCATCGTACCATCGGCATATGGGCGAGGTTGTGCGGATGCCGGGTGTGTCGCTTCTCGTGCAGGATGCACTGTTCGAGGCACGCCCTGCGGTGTCGAAGACGGCAGAGAGGCCGAAGCGAGACACGAAGCGGATCGGTGACGTCTCGGAAGCGAAGGTCCTCGTCAAGCTCGTCGAAGCGGGATACTACGTGTCGAAGCCGTTCGGCGAGAACCAGCGCTACGACTTGATCATCGACGACGGTGCGACGCTCGCTCGTGTTCAAGTGAAGACAGGGCGGCTGCGCGGTGGCGTGATCGTCTTCAGTTGTTGCAGCACACACGGGCACCGCCGGTCTCGTTTAAAGTCGCGACCGTACTTCGGGCAGATCGAATACCTGGCCGTCTACTGTCCGGACGTCGAGAAGGTCTACCTCCTTCCGGAGCAGGAGTTGACATCCTCGACGGCCCATCTTCGCTTGTCGCCGACCCGGAACAACATGGAGAAGATGATTCGGTGGGCGGCGCAATTCGAGCTGCCGTAGCTCAGTGGTAGAGCATTTCCTTGGTAAGGAAAAGGCCGCGAGTTCAATCCTCGCCGGCAGCTCCACAGACAGCGAGACCCTCCGGCGGAGGGTCTCGTCGCTTTCCTGAGTAGTCGGCGTCATGGCTTCCGCCGTGTCTGCTGACAGCGCCAAGCGCGCCCTTCTCGAACGCCTGGTTGACGATGCATCGCTCTTCCCGCCCACGGCGCTGCCGATGCGCCCCGCCGTGCGGAGGCACGCTCGGCACGGTGAGAGTGCCTACTGGTGGGTTGGCGGGCGCTTTGTCGTCCCCGCATCCCGGTTGAACGAGTTTGTCTCCGTTCGGGCCGTCGAGAAAGACCCGATCGAGCTGAGCGTGATTCTCGACGGCGGTGCCCTTGGGGCGAAGGGGGATACGGTCCGGGCCGACCTCGACCGCGCTGAGCGGGTCCGGGCGCTGCCGGGTGTCACGGTGGCTTCGTTCGAGGCGCGGTTGCCGCAGTTGCCGCTCGACGAGGCGACGCTGCTGCGTGTTGCGGGCGAGATTGCGGCGCGGTTCCCCGACGGCGAGGTCTCGTTCTGGTACGAGTCGGCCTACGATCGGGCGTGGGCGACGCCGCCGGATGCGTGGCTTGGTGTCGTCGCTGCTGCTCGGGCGAGCGCGCCGGCGAACGTCCGGCTCGGCGCGAAGGTTCGCTGTGCCGGGGCTGTGCCCGGTGCAACGCCGTCGGTCGATGATCTCGCGGCGTTCGTCGTTGCGGCGCAGGCGCACGATGTGCCGTGGAAGGCGACGGCGGGGCTGCATCATCCGATACGCGGCGCGCACGGCGAGGCCGTCGTGCAGCATGGGTTCGTCAATCTGTTCTTCGCGGGGATCGCGTTGCACGCCGGGGTGCTCGATGCGACGCGCGTCGCGGAGGTCTTGGCAGAAGACGATCCACGGGCGTTTGTTGTCGATCCGACGCACCTTGCGTGGAAGGGTGTGCGGGTCGAGGCCGAGCAGGTCGCGGCGGCGCGCGAGCGATGCGTCTCGTTCGGCAGTTGCAGTTTCGACGAGCCGGTGAATGACCTACGCGAACTCGGCATCCTGTCGTGATCGAACCGGCCGACTACGGCCTCGACAACCTGCCGTTCGGGATCATCTCCGACGGGCGCAACGAGCGCCCGCGTCCGGCGGTCGCATTCGAGAACGGCGTCGTCGACCTCGATGCCCTGGTGCGTGCCGGATTGCTCGACGCCGAGCTGCTGCGCGGTGCGACGACGCTCAACGCATTTCTCGCCGCCGGGCTCGAAACGTGGCGTGCCGTGCGCGCGCGACTGCGGCACCTACTGAGCGTCGCGGCCAATGCGCGTGAGCGCGAGCTTGTCGCGAAGGCGACGCTGCCGCGCGAAGCGGTGACGATGCACCTGCCGGTTACGATCGGCGACTACGTGGACTTCTATTCGTCGATCGAGCACGCGACGAACCTCGGGCGCATCTTGCGTCCGAACACCGAGCCGTTACTGCCGAACTACCGTCACATCCCGATCGGCTATCACGGGCGGTCGGGGACGGTCGTCGTCAGTGGGACGCCGGTGCGTCGGCCGCACGGACAGCGCAAACCGCCCGACGCCGACGCACCGACGTTCGGACCCTCGACGTTGCTGGACGTCGAGGTGGAGATGGGCTGGATCGCGGGCGCGGCGAGCACGTACGGCGAGCCGGTTCCGGCGGATGCGGTGCGCGAGCACGTCTTCGGGTACGTTCTGCTGAACGACTGGAGCGCGCGCGATATTCAGGCGTGGGAGTATCAGCCGCTCGGGCCGTTTCTCGGCAAGTCGTTCGCGACGTCGATCTCGCCGTGGATCGTCACGCTCGACGCGCTCGAACCGTTTCGTTCGGCCGAGCCGGAGCGCGAGCCCGAGCCGTTGCCGTACTTGCGTTCGCGTGAATCGTGGGCGTACGACATTCAGTTGGAGTTGCTGCTGCAGACGCCACGGATGCGCGAGCACGCACATCCGCCGCTGACGATTTCACGCACGAATCTGCGTGGAATGTACTGGACGGCCGCACAGCAACTTGCCCACGTTACTTCGAACGGCGCGAGCATCCGGCCCGGCGATCTGTTCGGCACCGGGACGATCTCCGGCGGCGAGCCGGGCACGCAAGGTTCGTTGATCGAGTTGACGTGGCGCGGTGCGAACACGCTGGCGCTTCCCGGCGGCGAGACGCGCACGTTTCTCGAAGACGGAGATACGGTCATCGTGCGCGGACGCGCGGTGCGCGGCGCTGCGCGCGTCGGCTTCGGCGAGGTCGTCGGCACGATCGTCGGATGAACGGCCCCGCCACGCCGCTGCAGTGGGAGCCGTGGGAACCCGGTGCACTGCGGTCGTTCGCGTCGGCCGGTGAACTGCATCTCGCGTTCGCCGACATCGCGGCGCTGCGCGCGCGACTCCCGGCGCTCGATGACGTGCTCGATGCGGACGAGCGTGCGCGCGCGGTGCGGTTCGTTCGCGACGATGCTCGCCGTCGGTGGTCAGCCTCACGCGCGTTTCTGCGCTACGTCCTCGCGCCGTATGCGGGCGACGAACCCGGCCGCCTGCGCTTCGATGTGGACGTGCGCGGCAAACCGTCGCTGCGCCGGGCGGCACTCGGCATGCTGTCGCCACGTAGGACGGCCGCACTGCATTTCAACCTCGCGCATTCCGGCGATGGGGTTCTTGTGGCCGTGTGTGCAGCTGGCCCGGTGGGCGTCGATCTGGAGGTTCGGCGCAGCGTTCGGGGCGCGGAGCGGCTTGCGCGGCGGTTCTTCACCCCGGCCGAGGCTGCCGCGGTCGCGGAATGCGACGAGCCCGAGCGGTCGACGGCGTTTCTGCTGCGCTGGACCTGCAAGGAGGCCGTGCTGAAGGCGAGTGGAGTCGGAATCGCGGGCGGCCTGGATGCCGTTGAGATCATCTCCGGGGGAGACCGGGTCACGGCGCTCGCCGCGGCTGACGAGTCTGGCATATTGTCGACCGTGCTGCAGGCGCTCTCCCCGGCGCCCGGCTACCTTGCCGCGGTATCCGGACCCGGCTATGACCGGATCGTCGGGCGCCGTTGCCTTCCCGCGCTTCACTAGCTGGGTTTCCGGCGGGTTCCGCTAGGGGGAGGATGCCGTTTCTCGGCGAGGCGTGTGATGCAGCCTAAGAGTGCATTATCATGCAAGGGAGGGGCTCCGAACGCTCCGTACCGCTTCGCCATGGACGTCGCGGTCGACACGCGGCTCTCGGTGAGCGACGCGTTCATGCTCGTACTGCGCGCGACTCCGACCGAGCTGCGGCGAGAGGTCGCGGGCCGGCGTGACGGCACCGCCGTCGCGCTGCTGCGCGCCATGCTCGCACAGGCCGACGGCGACGTGGCGTCCGCGATCCGCATCCTCAAGAGCGCGTTCGTCCGCGCGGCCAAGGACGACCGGCCGTACGTCGCCGACCTGCTCGTCCCGCTGCTCGTCGCGCGCGGCGAGCTGGAGCACATCGAGGAGTACGAGACCTCGAGCCTCGTTCCGGTCCTCGCGCCGGGCGCGGAGGCGCTGTGCGCGGTCGTCGCCGCCTGCCGCGGCGAACCGGAGCGCTCGCGTGAGCACGCGCTGCTCGCCGACGCGGCGTCCGACGCGGTCGACGACGTGACGATGCGCGCGCGTGTCCAGGGCCGGCTCGCGCTCGCCGCGTTCTACCGCGGAGAGTACGCGCTTGCCGAA
>JAFAMK010000367.1 GCA_019233415.1 Vulcanimicrobiota bacterium | reverse complement strand
CGCGCGGCGTGCGCTTCTCGCCCGAAGCGGAGGACGTCATCGCCTCGCTGGTCGCCGTCGGCGAGCTGCGCGCGAAGCGCGGCGCGTCGGCGGTGCACTCGTTCATTTTGGCGGGAACGGAAGCGGCGTTCGACGTGCTCGCACTGCACGTGCTTGCGCGCGCCTGCGGCGCGCTCGACGCGGGGCCGGCGCAGGTCGTCCCGCTGCTGGAGAGCGCGTCCGCGCTCGCGCACGCGCCGGTGCTCGCCGGTACGCTGCTCGCGTGCGCGCCGTTTCGTGCGCACGTCGCGGCGTGCGACGGCGTGTGGGAGATCATGCTGGGCTACTCCGACACGACCAAGGTGGCGGGGATCGTCGCGAGCACGTGGGCGCTCTACCGCGCGCAGATCGCGCTCACCGGCGTCGCGAACGCGCACGGCGTCGCGCTGCGGTTCTTCCACGGGCGCGGCGGGTCGGTCGGGCGCGGCGCCGCTGACGCGCGCGAGGCGGTCGCTGCCGAGCCGCCGCAGAGCCGCACCGGCCGCTTCAAGGTCACCGAGCAGGGCGAGGTGATCGGCGCGCGCTACGGGCTGCCGTCGCTCGCGCGGCGCAACCTCGAACTGGCCGTGACGTCGGTACTGATCGCGATCACCGAGCCGGCGCCGCCGGTCGAACCGGCCTGGTACGACGTGCTCGACCGGCTCGGCTCGCGCGCGCAGGCCGCGTACGAGTCGCTCGTGCGCGATCCGGACTTTCTCGCGTTCTTCGCCGCCTGCACGCCGGTCGACGAGATCGGCGACATGCAGATTTCCTCGCGCCCGGGGCGGCGCGGCGCGCGGCGCTCGATCGAAGACTTGCGCGCGATTCCGTGGGCGTTCGGCTGGGCGCAAACACGCGGGATGCTGCCGGGCTGGTACGGCCTCGGCACCGCGGTCGCTGCGTTTCCCGACGACCTGCCCGCATTGCAGAGGATGGCGCAGGCGTTCCCGTTCTTCGGGCTGCTGCTGCACAGCGTCGAGCGCGCGCTCGCCGTCGCGGACCTGACGATCTTCGAGCGCTACGCGCAGGCGCTCGTCACCGACGACGCGCTGCGCGCGCGGTTCGTGCCGCGCATCGCCGACGAGTTCGAACGCACGCGCGCAGCGGTGCTGCACGTGCTCGGCACGGATCAGCTTTTGGCCGGCGATCCGACGCTCGCGCGCAGCATCGAGCTGCGCAACCCGTACGTCGACCCGATCTCGTTCCTCCAGCTGCGGCTGCTGCGCGCCTACCGTGCGCAGACCGAGCGCGACCCGACGCTGCGCGACGCGATCCGGCTCTCGATCAATGGGATCGCCGCCGGGCTGCGCGTTACCGGCTGACGCTCACGCGGTGACGACGAGGCCGACCGCCGCGGCGGCCATCAGCACGATCGTCAGGAGGGTCCAGGCGTTCGCGAGGCGGCCGTTGCGCCAGCGGCCCATCAGCGTGCGCCGGTTCGCGACGACCACGATCCCGATCAGCAGCGGGACCGCGACGAACCCGTTCACGACGGCGGACCAGAACAGCATCCCGACCGCGTCGACCCGGAACAGGTCGGCGAGCACGCCGAAGGCGATTCCCAGCACGATCACGGCGTAGAACGCCGGCGCCGACGCGGGCTTTGCGTCGAGCTTGGCGTTGCGCCAGCGAAACGTGTCGGCGAGCGCGTAGGCCGACGACCCGGCCAGAACCGGGACCGCCAAGAGCCCCGCGCCGATGACGCCGAGCGCAAAGAGCAGCTCCGCCTGCGCGCCGGCGAGCGGGCGCAGCGCCGCGGCCGCGTCGCGCACCGTCGCGATCGTCGCGTGGTGCGCGTGCAGCGTCGCCGCGCTCGTCAGCACGATGAACCAGCTGACCGCGTTCGAGAAGATCATCCCGGTCGTCACGTCGGCGCGGGAGGCGCGAATCTCGGCCTCGGTCGCGCCGCGGCGTTTGGCGACGGTCGTGCGCCCCAGTGCCCGCTCTTCCTCGACCTCGAGCGCGGCTTGCCAGAAGAAGAGGTACGGCGTGATCGTCGTCCCGAGGAAGCCCACGAACGTCGCCATCCACGTGCGCTCGAACCGAACTTCCGGCACGAGCGTGTGGCGCAGCGCGGCGAGCCAGTCGACCGGCACGACGAACGCGCTGACGACGTACGCGAACAGCGTGAGACACAGCCATTTCACGACCGACGCGAAGAGGCGGTACGAGGCGAACACCTCGACCACGATCAGCACC
>JAFAMK010000328.1 GCA_019233415.1 Vulcanimicrobiota bacterium | reverse complement strand
GAACGCGCGGGCCGCCGCGCGTCCGCCGCGCAGCCCGAACATGAACACGGAGCCCGCGCCGTGGGGCAAGTAACGCTCGGCGAGCGCGCGGTCGGGGCTGTCGGGGAGGCCGGCGAACGAGATCCAGGCGACCTCCTCGCGCTCGCGCAGGAACGCCGCGATCGCACTCGCGTTCTTCACGTGCCGTTCCATCCGCAGCGCGAGCGTTTCGAGCCCTTGCACGAGCAGCCACGCGTTCATCGGTGAGATCGACGCCCCGACGTCGCGCAATACCTCGACGCGCGCGCGCTGCACGAACGCGAACTCCCCGAACGCTTCGGCGAAGTTCAAGCCGTGATAGCCCGGGCTTGGCGTCGACAGCAGCGGGTGCTTCCCCGCGGCCCATGGGAATTTCCCCGACTCGACGATCGCACCGGCGATCACCGTGCCGTGTCCGCAAATGAACTTCGTCGCCGAGTGGACGACGATGTCGGCGCCGTGCTCGATCGGCCGGCACAAGTACGGCGTCGCGAACGTGTTGTCGACCATGAGCGGAACGCCCGCGCCGTGCGCGATCTCGGCGAGCACAGCCAAATCGGCGATGTTCCCGTTCGGGTTCCCGATTGTCTCGACGAAGACCGCGCGCGTGTTTTCGCGAATCGCCGCGCGGAGCGCGTCGTGATCGGAAACCGAGACGAACGTCGTCTCGATGCCCATCCGCTTCAGCGTCACCGAGAACTGCGTGATCGTCCCGCCGTACAACTGCGTCGCGGCGACGAGGTGGTCACCGGCCTGCGCGAGGCTCAGCACCGCGACGAGCTGGGCCGCAAGGCCGCTCGCCGTTGCGATCGCACCGAGCCCGCCTTCGAGGCTGGCGAGCTTCTCCTCGAACGCCGCGACGGTCGGATTCCCGATCCGCGTGTAGATGTTGCCGTACGTCCGCAGTGAGAACAGCTCGACGGCGTGCTCCGTGGAGTCGAAAACGAAGCTCGTCGACATGTGAAGCGGCAACGCACGCGCCCCGGTCGCCTCGTCGGGCGGTGTCCCCGCGTGCAGCGCGCGCGTGCTGAAACCGAAACGGCGCTCTTCCATCAGGCCGACGCCTTCGACGACCTCTCGCTAATGCTTCCTGCGTCGTCGAGCAACCCGGCAACGGCGCGCAGATCGCGCAACGGGATGCCGGCGAAGAGCTGCTCACACGCCTCCCGGGCTGTTTCCTCGGCATCGTCCACGATGCGCCGCCCGGTCTCGGTGAGCCGCACGCGTGAGATGCGTGCGTCGCGCGCGTCACGCTCGCGTTCGATCAAATGAATCTTCTCGAGCGGGATCAGCGCACGGGTCAGTCCCGACGGGGAGAGGTGCAGCTGGCGCGCCAAATCGAGTTGCCGATAGACCTCTCGCGCATCCCGCAATGCGCGCAGGATGACGAGGTCGCCAAACCCGATCCCATGCAGCGACCCAAGCCACAAATCGAGTTTCCGCGCCGCCCGCGCCTGCATCGCGTTGATCTGAATCACCAGATCGAGTGCTGGTCCTCGTGTCAGCGAGCTCATGGGGCCATATTATTTGCGTAGTCAACGATCTGTCAAGCATCTGGCTCTGCTACGGAAGTAGCGAGGAACCGAGCGAGCGTGTCCTCGAAAGGCCGTCTCGATGGCTGCACCCTGGCGCGAGCCGCTGCGCGATCTTGGAGCGGCATCCGCGTTGCTGCGCGCGTCATGGCGTGCATTTCTTGTGCCACTTCTCGCTGCGACGCTCGTACTTGCGCTCGATCAAGCGATGCAAGGGACGCACGCCAGCGTATTCGTCACTCCTGCGGCGCTCGCAGCCCTCGCGTATGCGCAGGCATGCTCATTCAGAGCGTTCGCTGCGGAATTGGACGCACCGATCGGTGCGCCGATGCGCGGATTCTGGTACCTTCTGTGGGGCGCTTTCTGTACCGCCTTGCCTGTGCTGATCGCTGCGATTCCTTCGTTCGCTGTATGGTTCGCAGTTTCGAAGAGTTTCCCGGAAGCATGGGAACGTGCGATCGCCCTGCAAGTGATCTTCGCGCCGATGTCCTTGCTCGTTGTACTTCAGGGATGGGCGTACAGCTACGTCGCAGTGGATGGGGCCGACGCGCCCGCCGCGACCGGCGGTCTGCTACAGGCACTGCGCCAGCCGCGCAATCTGAAACATTTGGTCTTTCTAGGCGCGCTCATGTCTATCGTTGGAACCCTGATCGCCGCCCCGTTCCAGTGGTTTGTCCTGCCGCACCACTCGACGCCGTTGACCAGGTTCCTCGCTGCCATCATCGAGACAGTACCCGATGCGTTCTGGTGGGCGCTGTTGTTCGTGACGCGCCCTGTCGTCTCGCGACTTTCGGCCGTGGTGCCTGTGCCGGCGCCATCGCTCGCTCTCGATGCGGAGGGCGTCTAGGCGGCCTGGCGTCAAGGGGGTGTTTCGGATCGGTTCTGATTCGGCCGATGCTCTTGCCCGAGCGATGTTGGGTGAGTACGCTTTTTGTGAGCGATCTCTGCACCCGCCGGCTCCACCGGGCGTCGCAAGTCGGGGACGCTGCACGGCCGATACGTGAGGCCGTGGCTTTCATCTTGTGTGCGCGAGCGCGCGTCGAGCATCTTTCGCCAAGGCGATCGGGCTCGGCGCGCGTACACTTTTCTGGAGAAATGCTGACGAAGGACGGGCCGGGGCCGGCGGTCCAGCTCGACTACTGGCGCGACCGCGAGCTGGACGACGCGTACCTGCTCAAGGCGCGGATGGGCCGGTTCACCTGGGAACCGCACGTCCACGAGGAGATGATGGTCGCCGTCAGCGAGGCGGGTGTCGGCGAGTGCCGCACCCGCCAGGGTGCCCAGGTCAGCGGGCCGGGGACATTCTGGGTCTTTGCGCCGGGCGAGTACCACGCGGGGCGTGTCGAGGCCGGCCGGCACTGGGCGTACCGCGGCGTCTACCTGAGCGCCGCGAGCATCCGTTCCGTGGCGGCCGGGTTTGACGCGGACCGTCCGCGCGAGCTGTTCGTTCCGCCGGGGCTCTATCACGACCCCCAACTTGCGTGCACGCTGCTCGACGTGCACCGCCGCACCGAGCGCGCCGGCGCGCTGCTCGAACGGCAGTCGCAGTGGTCGCTCGCGCTCGGCTCCCTGTTCGACCGCTATGGCAGGCCGAAGCCGTCCGTCGAGCCGCGCGACGCCGGTGGGAGACGGCTCGCGCTCGCACGCGACTATCTCGAAGCGCACTTCCGCGAGGACGTGTCGATCGACGATCTCGCGCGGCTGTGCGGTGTGAGCCGGTATCACTTCATGCGCTCGTTCCGCAATGCATATGGTCTGCCACCACACGCATTCTTGAACCAGCTGCGGCTGAACGCAGCGCGGCGCGCGCTCGCCGCCGGCGTCAGCCCAGCCGCGGCCGCGGCCGACGCGGGCTTCTACGACCAGAGCGTCCTCAACCGCCGCTTCAAGCGGATGTTCGGCGTCACACCGGGCCGCTACGCGCAGCTCGCGAAACGTTAGCGGCGCGCGCACGTTTCGCCAAGCGCGCCGGCTCCGCGCGTGGTAGCCTGCGGGCATGGCGATCTATCTCTGTCACACCGAGCCGGCGAAGCTGGAATTCGAAACCGCGGTCGTGGACAGCCGTCCCGGCGCGGTGGCGCTGGCGTCGTCCTGGCTCCATCCGGGCGGCGGCGGTCAGCCCGCCGATCGCGCCGTGCTCGAATGGCGCGGCGGCACGGCGGCGATCACCGGCGTCGAGGTCGACGGCGACCGCTGGTGGCACCGGCTCGACACGAACGGCGTCGTCGACGGAACGGTACGCGTCGCGATCGACGCCGGTCACCGCGCGCGCATCGCGCAGCTCCACACCGACACGCACATCCTCAACGCGCTGGTATTTCAGGAGTTCGACGGCGCGCTGGTCACCGGCGCGAAGATCTCCGACGGCAGCGCGCACTTGGACTTCGACCTTCCCGAGGCCGACAACGACCGCTTGCGCAACATCGAAGACGCGATCAACGCGGTGATCCGCGAAGGCCTCGACGTGCGCGCCACCTACCTCGCGCTCGACGAAGCGCAGCGAACACCGGGAATCGTGCGCAATCTTACCGTCGCGCCGCCGCCGACGCCCGACGGGATGCTGCGCGTCATCGAAATCGCCGGCCTCGACCGCCAGGCCTGCGGCGGAACGCACCTGACCAACACCGGCGAGTCGCTCCCGATCCGTATCACGAAGGTCGACAACAAAGGCCGACGCAACCGCCGTGTCACCATCGCGCTGACGACGCCAACATGATCGCGCGTGTTTGGCGCGGCCACGTGCCGACCCGCGAGCGTGCCGACCGCTACGTGGACTTCGTCACCGGGCACGTCTTGCCGGAACTGCGTCAGATCAGCGGGCATCGCGGCGCATATGTGCTGCGACACAACGACGGCGAGGGAGCGGAATTCGTCGTGCTGACGCTGTGGGACTCCATCGACGCGATCCGCGCCTTCGCCGGCGACGATCCCGAGCGCTCGGTCGTCGAGCCGGAGGCGCGGGCGCTGCTCGACCGCTTCGACGACCGTGCGGTCCACTACACGGTCGTCCACCATGACGCGGACTGAAACCGCGGCCGGTGCGGCGGCGTAGACTCTAACGAGACGCCAAGGAATCATCCCCGCCGCGCCTCGTTACCAGGGCACACAAGAACCCGATCTCCGCACCCGCCGGCTCAACCGGGCGTCGCAAGTCGGAGACGGACGGCCGAGACGTGAGGCCGCAGTCCTCCTCCTCCGCACGCGCGCCGTGTGGCTTCCGCCACGCGGCGCAGTGACGTGTCGAGCAGGCGAGCCAGCGTCAGGATGTGCTCCGTCCTGGCGCTTCGACGGGGTACCAGTCGGCGAACGGTCGGCGCTCTAAACGTGCGACGAGAGCAAGAGCTGTGTCAAAGACCGCCAGCTCTTCGCCGAGGTACGTTTCCCTCGTCGCTTCGGCGTTCGAGCGCGTTGCGATCCCGTTCTCGCGCGCAGCATACGCGCGTGCTCCGATCTGCCGACACTTCTCATGCGATACGCCGTGCGGGTAGTGCACGGGCAGTTTGAGTGCGCGAAGGCCGGCAGGCGTGACGCTGTCGACAAACGGTGCGAGGCGGACATCGACCAACTGCAGATCAGGTCTTTGCTCGGGCCGCAGATCGAAAAGGGTCGCAATTTCATTCTCGAACGCGCGTCGTGCATTCGCAGCGGCGATTGCAATCGTGGCGTTTAGGTAGAGAATGCCGAATGTGTTGGGGCTGTTCCAGCGCCCACCGTACCGAGCAGCAAAGGTTGTGTCGAGAGCGTCACGCCACGATGGGTCGCAAACGCGAAAATGCAATCCGCCGCGCTTAAGATGCTTCACGCAGTTGGCGTGTAGGAGAAAAGCCGCTCGAGATAGGCATAGACTGGCTGGACGCCACTCTCCGCGATCACCGTGAGGACCGTCTTGTCGCCAAGTCCGCGGCCACGTGTCCGGACGATCTGCGGAATCCGTACCGGGAGAAACTTGCGGTGAAAGTATTCAGCAAGTTCGCGCACCCGGTCGACATCGGCGCCGCGCTCGACCGGGACACCGCTCTCACGCCAACGACCCAGCGCAGGTCGGCTAACGGAGAAGAGGCGGGCAACTTCGGTCTCTGAGAGGCCGAAAACCCCGCGAATCAAATCAAGGGCGTCCGCGCCGACGCGTTCGGTCGCCGTCGGTATCGTCTTGCGGGCTGTTGCAGGCATAACTCCAGCGTAACATATCGGCAACGCAATCGCAACGGAGCGGCTCAACCTGACAGGCGGCGTTCGATCAACAGGGCTTGGGTTCCGGCGGCGAACCAGCCGTGGCGGTCCGCGAGGCGCGAGCGGGTGATGCCCAGGCCGTCGTCGGCCAGCGTCGTGCGGGCTTCGAGGAGGAGCCAGTCGCCGCGCGGGTAGCGCTCGAAGGCGAGCGACAAGGACGGTGGGACGAAGAGCCAGTCGCCCATCGGGAGCTCGCTGCTGATGCCGTTGGCGGAGTCCGCGACGAGGATCGCGGCATCGCGTGGGTCGGGTGGTTCGCCGACGATCAGCGGGACGCGTGGGCGCGCCCAGACGGCGGCCGGGCCGGGCTCGTCGCGGCCGTAGAGGTAGCGCCACTCGATCGCGTCGCCGTAGCCGAAGCGCGTCAGCCAGGTCGGCGGCGCCTGTTCGGGCGGGAGCGGCGGAACGGGGTCGGGCGGCGAGACGCCGGGCGGAATGCTTCCGGCGGGCCGCGTCGCGATGCGCCAGAAGCGCGCCGCGACGGCGTCGCGCCCGTCGTGTTCGAGGGTCGCTTCGATCAGCTCGATGCGTTTGCCGGGGCGGACGACGCGCGTGCGCGCGCGCACGGTCGCGAGCGGGATCGGGCCGAGGAATTCCGAGGCGATCCGCGCGATGCGTACGTCGTCGCGCGGATGCATTTCGGTCACGACGCGCGCGAGGAGCGCGGTCGGCGGGCCACCGTGCTGCAGCCGCGGGTCCCACGGGCTCATCGTCGCTTCGGTCGCGCTGAACGTGTGCGCGTCGACGCGCTCGTAAAACCCGTGGGCTGCCGTCATCGTGTCATGCGCGCTTTCGCCAGGCGCCGATGATCGCCCCCATGATCGCCATGCCGATCACGACGTAGAACCCGTCGATCAGCCACAATCCGAGCGGTTTCTGCTCGTAGAGCTCGACGCTGAGCAACTGCGTGAGCCAGATGCCGACCGACATGAACACGCCGAACGAGACGCCGTGCTGCAGCATGTTCGGCTTCGTGCTGTCGGCGAGCGCGATCCCGATGACGTACGCGAGCACGAGCCCCATCAGGAACGAGACGATGAACGGCGTCGCGGTCACGTGCCCCGGCGTCACGCCGGCGTACGCCTGCCACTGGTTGCCCCAGACGGTGAACCACAGCGCGCCCCACGCATAGTAGACGACCGCCGCGACGATGACGGCGAGATGGTTGATCTTCCCAACGGTCATGTGACGCCTCCGAAACGATACGTTGCAACGGGCGTTTTGGGCGGTCGGCGCGCGCACCTCGTGCGCGTGCCGTCGTGGTACTACGCTGGTGAGCCGAGCTTCGTGCGCAGGTATGCCCGTTCGGCGGCGTTCTGCGCGCGTTCGAGCGCCGCCGCGTACGACGCCCGCGCCTCGTCGCCGCGCCCGAGCCGTTCGAGCGCGTCGGCGCGCGCGACGTGATAGTGGTGATACGGGACGAGCGTCTCGCGCGGCAGCGCGTCGAGCGCGGCGAGCGCCGCGGCTGGTCCGTCGGCGAAGCCGATCGCGACGGCGCGGTTCAGCGCGACGACCGGCGAGGGCGTGAAGCGTTCCAGATGGCCATACAGCTCCGCGACCGCGTGCCAGTCGACGTCCGACGCCGACGCGGCGGAAACGTGCAGGTGCGCGATCGCGGCCTGCAGCTGATACGGCCCCGGCACGTGGTGCCGCGACGCGCGCGCGAGCAAATCGTCGGCCTCGGCGATCTTCGCGCGATCCCATTTCTCGCGGTCTTGGTCGGCGAGCAGAACCGGCGTTCCGTCGGGCGCGACGCGCGCATCGCGACGCGCGTCGAGATAGAGCATGAGCGCGAGCAGTCCCATCACCTCGGGTTCTTGCGGCATCAGCGCGGCGAGGATGCGGCCGAACCGGATCGCTTCATCGCACAGCTCGCGCCGCACGAGCCGGTCGCCCGCGGTCGCCGCGTAGCCTTCGTTGAAGATCAGGTACAGCACGGTGCAGACGTCGTCGAGCCGTTCGGGAAGCCGCTCCGCCGGCGGCACGTCGAACGGGATGACGCTCTCGCGAATCTTGCGCTTCACGCGCACCAGCCGCTGCGCCATCGTCGCGTGCGGGACGAGGAACGCGTCGGCGATCTCTTCGACGGTCAGCCCCGCGAGCGTGCGCAGCGTCAGCGCGATCCGCGCTTCGATTCCGAGTGCGGGATGGCAGCACGCGAAGATCAGACCGAGCCGGTCGTCGGGAACGGCACCCATCGGGTCCTCGTCCGATTCCGATGACGGCGCGTTCGGCTCCAGGGCCGCGAGCCGTTCGAGCTTCTCGCGGCCGGCGCGTTCGCGGCGCAGCCGGTCGATCGCGCGATTGCGCGCGGTCGCGAGGATCCATGCCGACGGCCGCGCGGGAAAGCCGTCGCGCGGCCAGCGCTCCAGCGCGGCGAGGTACGCGTCCTGCAGCGCGTCCTCGGCGAGGTCGAGGTCGCGCACGGCGCGCGCCAGGGTCGCCACGGTGCGTCCGCCGTCCTCGCGGAAGCACCGTGCGACGCGCTCGTTGTTATCCGAGGTCGACAATCGGCCGGACCTCGACCGATCCGTAGTTCGCGCCCGGGCACATCGCGGCGGCTTCGAGGGCGCCGTCGAGCGTGGGCGCCTCGATGATGTAGTAGCCGCCCAGCCACTCCTTCGTCTCGGCGAAGGGTCCGTCGGTGACGAGGCGCTGGCCGTCGCGGACGCGCACGGTCGTCGCGCTGTTGACCCCGGCCAGCGGGGCGGCGTCGACGAGGGCGTTGCGCTCGCGCAGGGCGTTGCCGTAGGCTTCCCAGGCCGGCATCGACTCGGCCCACTCCTCGGGGGTCATCTCCCGCTCTTGCGGCGGGCCGTAGATCAGCAGCATGTACTTCACGGTTCGTGCTCCTTATCGGCATGTTATCGGCGTGGATGGCGTTCGCATCCGACCACAGGACGAACGGGCTCCCAAGAAATCGACAGGATGGAGCCTCAGAGTTTCTTCATGGGTATCCTCTAGACCGAGGGTGTCCGTCTTTTGCTGCTTACACGAGGGATGCTGCACGTGTTCAAACCGGTCGTTTCGTCCGTCCTCGCCGCCGCCGCGGGTTTGCTGCTCGCAGGGGCGCCCGGCCCCGCTGCGGCCGCGCTCACCACCGGCGCCGCCGCGCCGACGTTCACCGCGCAGGCCGCCAAAGGCGGCGACGTGTCGACGGTCGACCTGAAGGCCGCGCTCGCGAAGGGCCCGGTCGTCCTCTACTTCTTCCCGAAATCGTTTACATCGGGCTGCACGACCGAGGCGCACCTGTTCTCCGAGCACATCGCCGACTTCAAGAAGCTCGGTGCGACCGTGATCGGCGTCAGCGGCGACGACATCGACACGCAGAAGAAGTTCTCGACGCAGGAATGCCGCTCGGCGTTCCTGGTCGCGAGCGATCCGGGCCTTGCGATCGCGAAGCAGTACGACGCCGTGTACGACGGCAAGATGTCCGACGGCTCGTCGATCGCCAACCGGACGTCCTACGTGATCGCCAAGGACGGGACGGTCGCGTACACCTACACGAACATGGACCCGTTGAAGCACGTCGAGAATACGCTCGCCGCGCTGCAGGCGCTCGCGACGAAGTAGCCGCGGGCCGATGCGTCCGACGAGCCTGCGGCGCCGTCCGCCGCGCGACCCGCGCGCGCGGCTCGGCGGCCTGATGATGCTCCCGCGCACGGTCGACAAGGCGCGGGCACTCCTCCCCGGCGGTGATCCCGGAGACTACGCGATCACCCCGGGGCTCAGCGCGTGGCTGCTCGGCGAACTCGGGTTCACCGAGCCCGAGTTCCTGGAGTTCGTGCGCCGCGCCGCCGACGAACAGGAGATCGCCGCGGTCGCCCTGACCCGCGTCCCGCCCGAAGGGCGCGAGTGCCTCAACGCCTTCATGCGGTCGGTCCGCGTCTGCGACCTCACCCCCGAGCACCGCGCCCACTTCACGCGCGCCCACGCCCTCGGCCCGGAACACGACGAACTTCTCGTCATCGACGTCCTCATCGACGACGACCGCGATCTCGTCAATAGCCGGATCGCGCTCCCGGGCGCTTAGGCGCGCCGGCGTTCCATGAGCGTCGCGTACTCGCGGGCGTGTTCGTCGGCGATCGTGCCGGGTTCGGTCAGCAGGCGCGTGGCGAGGTCCTGGAGGGTGCGGCGTTCGGCGGGCGAGAGCGTGCCGAACATGGCGGCTTCCGCCTCGCTGACGCGCTCGATCGCCTTCGCCAGAGTGCGGCAGCCTTTCGGCGTGATCGCGATCAGGTAGGCCCGGCGGTCCCAGCTCGAGCGCTGGCGCTTCGCGAAGCCGGCTGCCTCGAGCTTGTCGACGACCATCACGGTCGTCGTGCGGTCGAGGCCCAGGGCGGCGCCGAGCGCGGTCTGGCGCTGCGGGCCGTCGTCCTGGAGGATGCGCAGCATCCGGTACGTCTTGAGCTTGAGCCCCAGCGGGGCCAGGACCGTGTCCAGCAGGTTCGTCACGGTCATCGCGAGGGTCGAGAGGACGAAGTCCGTGCAGGCGATGAGGGAGCACGGATACTCGGCGCTACGGGTCCCCGCGGGGGTGGTCACGCCGCGGCAACTTCCGCGGCGGGCAGAAAAGTTCCGTCGCCGATCTGAAACTCGGGCTGACTGTCAGAGGTCCTGACCGTCAGCATGATAGCGTTCTTTCTGCGCAGGCCGATTTTCGCGGCGGTCTGCTCGTTGATCGTGTTCACCGCGGGTCTGGTTGCGATTCCGACGCTGCCGATCTCGCAGTACCCGAAGATCGCGCCGCCGGTCATCACGGTGAGCGCGCAGTTCCTGGGCGCCGACGCCGCGAGCGTCGAGGCCTCGGTCACGACCCCGCTCGAAGAGGCGATCAACGGCGTGGCGGGGCTGCGCTACATCACGTCGAGCAGCAATGCCGACGGGTCGGTGACGATCACCGCGACGTTCGACCTCTCGAAGAACATCGACCTCGCCGAGGCCGACGTGCAGAACGCGGTGCTGAGCGCGACGGGACGGCTCCCGGCCGAAGTCCAGCGCACCGGCGTCGTCGTGCAGAAGAGCAGCTCGGCGTTCATCCTCGGGATCGGCATGGTCTCGGAGAACCCGCGCTACGACTACGGCTGGCTCAGCAACTTCACCGAGATCAACGTCCTCAACGCGATCAAGCGCGTCAAGGGCGTCGGCAACGTGCTCGTCTTCGGCAGCCGCAAGTACGCGATGCGGCTCTGGCTCGACCCGCACAAGCTCGCGCAGAACAATTTAACCGCGCCCGACGTCGTTTCGGCGCTGAGCGCGCAGAACGTGCAGGTCGCCGCCGGCGCGCTCGGCGCGTCGCCGACCTCGAAGGACCAGCCGTTCCAGATCGGCCTGAGCGCGAGCGGTCGGCTCACGAGTACCGGCCAGTTCGGTGACATCGTGCTGCGCTCGAACCCCGACGGCGGCGCCGTGCGCGTGCGCGACGTCGGCCGCGTCGAGCTGGGCGCCGAGGACTACTCGACGTTCACCAACTGGAACGGCGCGGTGACCATCGGTATGGGCGTCACGCAGCAGCCCGACGCGAACGCGCTGGAGAGCGCGAAGGCTGTGCGCGCGCGGCTCGACGAGCTGGCGAAGACCTTCCCGCCCGGCGTGCACTACGTGATCCCGTTCGACCCGACGCTCTTCGTGACCGAGTCGATCAAAGAAGTCACGATCACGCTCGCCGTCTCGATCTTCCTGGTCGTCGTCGTCATCTTCTTGTTCCTGCAGAACTGGCGGATGACGCTGATCCCGCTGATGACGATCCCGATCTCGCTCGTCGGCACGTTCGCGCTGATGAAGGCGCTCGGGTTCTCGATCAACACGCTCACGTTGTTCGGGCTGACACTGGCGACCGGGCTGGTCGTCGACGACGCGATCGTCGTCATCGAGAACATCGCGCGGTTCGTGCAAGAGAAGAAGTACGGCGCCTATGACGGCGCCGAGGCGGCGATGCACGAGATCACCGGCGCCGTCATCGCGACGTCGCTGGTCCTGCTGGCCGTCTTCGTCCCGGTCGCGTTCTTCCCGGGCTCGACGGGGCTGCTCTACAAGCAATTCGCGCTGACGATCGCCTCGTCGATCACGATCTCGCTGTTCACCGCGCTGACGCTGACCCCGGCGCTCTCAGCCCTGCTGCTCTCGCGCCCGCTCACGACGCCACGGATCCTGCGCCCGGTCGAGCGCGCGATCGAGGCCGTGCGCGGGCTCTACCGCGTCGTCCTGCCGCGGATCATCGCGTGGCGTTTCTTGGTGCTGGCGGTCTTCGCTGCCGCGCTCGTGCTGACGGTCATCACCTTCCGCACGACGACGACCGGCTTCATCCCGGACGAAGATCAGGGCTACCTCGTCGCGATGATCCAGACGCCCGAAGGGACGTCGATCGAAGGCGAGCGCCGCTTCGCCAACCGCATCGCCGCGCTCGCGCGCGCGAACGCGCCGGAGATCGAAGGCACGTTCCAGATCGACGGCTACAACTTCTTCGGGCCCGCGCCGAACCACTCGCTGATCTTCCTCCCGCTCAAGCCGTGGGGCGAGCGCGCGGGCAGCGCGCACACCTACGCGTCGATCATCGCGCGGCTGCAGCCACTCTTCTTCTTCGTTCCCGGCGGACAGGCGTTCATCTTCAACCCGCCGGCGATTCAGGGCATCGGAAACTTCGGCGGCTTCCAGTTCGAGGCGCTCGATACGGCGAACGTCGGCATCCCCGCGCTGACCGGAAGCGTCTACAAGATGCTCGGCCCGGCGAACATGGACCCGTCGCTCGCGGCCGTCTTCACGACCTTCCGCGCCGACTCGCCGCGCCTGCACCTCGAGGTCGACCGCCAGAAGATTCAGGCGCTGCACGTCCCGATCGACCAAGTCTTCGGCGCGATGCAGGGCTACTTCGGGTCGGAGTACGTCAACGACTTCGACTACCTGAACCGCTCGTACCGCGTGTACGTGCAGGCCGACGCACCGTTCCGCTCGCGGCCGTCCGACCTAGCGGGCGTGTACGTGCGCTCGTCGGACGGCGGGATCGTCCCGCTCAGCAACCTCGTCACCGCGACCGAAGTGAAGGCGCCGCCGACGATCACCCACTATGACCTCTTCCGCTCGATCGAGATCGACGGTGCGCCGCGCCCCGGCGTCGGTTCCAGCGACGCGATCGCGGCGATGGAGAAGGTCGCCAAGGCGAACCTCCCGCCGGGGACGCGCTTCGAGTGGACCGGCCTGACGCTCGACGAGATCGAGGGCGGCAGCGCCGCGGCGCTGATCTTCGGCCTCGGCATCTTCATGGTGTTCCTGGTCCTGGCGGCGCAGTACGAGAGCTTCCTCGACCCGCTGATCATCCTGCTCGCCGTGCCGCTGGCGATCCTCGGCGCGCTGTGGGCGGTCAACCTGCGCCACTCGCCGAGCGACGTCTTCGTGCAGATCGGGTTCGTCATGCTCGTCGGGCTCGCGAGCAAGAACGCGATTCTGATCGTCGAGTTCGCGAACCAACTGCGCGCGACGGGCCGCGAAGCGGCCGACGCCGTGCAGCAGGCGGCGCGCACGCGACTGCGGCCGATCCTGATGACCTCGCTGGCGTTCGTCTTCGGGATCGTCCCGCTCGTCACCGCGACCGGTGCGGGGAGCGCGGCGCGCAACTCGCTCGGCACGGCGCTGTTCGGCGGGATGATCCTCTCGACGGTCCTCAACCTGGTCGTCGTCCCGGTCCTCTACGTCATCGTCGAGCGCATCCGCGAGCGGCTGCACGGCGAAGCGCCGATCCACAAGGCGCCGCCGCACTACGACGCCGAGTCGCTGCTCGCGGCGACCCTCGCCGTCGCGCCGGACGGCACGCTCGTCGCCGTGACGGGAACGAACGGCGACCGCCGCACCGTGCGGGTCGCGACGCTCGGCGAGCGCCCGCACGGCGAGTAGCGCGAGGACCTATCGGTTAGCCGGTGAGGACCGACGCGATCGTGGCGCGCAAGCGCTGCATCGCGTCGCGGACCTCGTCGGCCGTGATGATGAGCGGCGGGACGAACCGCAGCGTGTTGCGGCCGGCCGCGTTGATAAACAGGCCCTGGTCGAGCCCGCGCTGTACGAAGTCAGCCGCCTTCCAGCCCGCGCGAACCGGGAGTCCCAACAGCAGCCCGATTCCGCGCGGCTGATCGAAGACCGCCGGGAAGTCGTTCGCGACCGCGGCGAGTTCGCCGCGCAGGAGGTCGCCGACCGTTTCGACGTGCTCGTCGAAGTCGATCACGTCGCGAATCTTCAGGTGTTCGAGCGCGGCGGCCGCGGGAACCGGTGAACCGCCGAAGGTGGTCCCGTGGTCGCCGGGGCGCAGCGAGCCCGCGGGTTCGCCGCGCACGACGAGCGCACCGATCGGGAGCCCGTTCGCCAGCGACTTCGCGAGCGTGAACGCGTCCGGCGTCACGCCGTACCACTGGTGCGCGAAGAGCCGGCCGAGCCGCCCCATCCCGCACTGCACCTCGTCGAAGATCAGCAGCGCGCCGCGCTCGTCGCACAGCCGCCGTGCCGCTTCGAGGAATTCCTTCGTCGCAGGGACGACGCCGCTCTCGCCCTGCACCGGCTCGACGAGGAAACACGCCGTCATGCCGTCGATCGCCGCGTCGAGTGCGGCGACGTCGTTGAACGCGACGTGCTCGAACCCGCCGGGCAACGGTTCGAAGCCTTCCTTGTACGCCGGGTTGTCGGTGGCTGCGAGCGCGCCCATCGTGCGCCCGTGGAACGCGCCGTGCGCGGCGAGGATCGTCGTGCGGTTCGGTTCGCCGTTGCGGAAGGCGTGCTTGCGGGCGAGCTTGATCGCCGCTTCGTTCGCCTCCGCGCCGCTGTTGCAGAAGAAGACCGCGTCGAAGCCGGAGAGTTCCGCGAGCTTGTCGGCAAGCGTCCCCGCAGGCTCGTGGTGGACGAGATTGCTCACGTGTACCAGCGTCGCCGCTTGATCGGCGATCGCGCGCGCGATCCGCGGGTGCGCGTGGCCGAGCGCGCAGACCGCGATCCCGGCGACCATGTCAAGGTACGCGTTTCCCGACTCGTCGTAGAGCCAGCACCCCTCGCCGCGCACGACGTTGATCTCGAGCCGGCCGTAGTTCTTCATCAAGTGCGGGTGCTGCGTGACCAATCGCGCCCCGCGCGTAGTTTGAATCATCGGACTAGGTCCGGTAGTGCGCGTTGATGCGCACGTAGTCGCTGGTGAGGTCGCAGCCCCACGCGGTTGCGGACGCTTCGCCGAGGCCGAGGTCTAGCCGCGCTTCGACCGACGGGTGTTCGAGCACGTGGTGCGCTTCGGCTTCACTCATCGCCTCGATCGCGCCGCGCTCGACCCACACGGAGTCGCCGAGGTAGAGCGACCAGGTGTCGGGATTCATCCCCGCGCCGACCGCGCCGGCCGCGGCGATGATACGGCCCCAGTTCGGGTCCTCGCCGTAGAGTGCGGTCTTCACCAGGCTGGAGTTGATCACCGCGCGCGCGATCGTGCGTGCCTGCCGCTCGTCGCGCGCGCCGGTCACGGTGAAGGTCAGCGTCTTGGTCGCGCCCTCGCCGTCCTGGACCATCGCGACCGCGAGGTCGTGGCAGACCGCGGCGAGCGCGGCGCGCAACCCCGGCGACGCCTCGTTCTTGCCCGGCTTCGCCGCGCAGTAGACCGCGTCGTTGGTCGACATGTCGCCGTCGACCGAGATCATGTTGAACGTGCCGTCGGCGGCTTCGCGCAGCGCTTCGGTCAGTGACGCGCGCGAGACCGCGGCGTCGGTGACGAGGAACGCGAGCATCGTCGCCATGCTGGGCGAGATCATCCCCGAACCTTTGGCGATCCCGCCGAGAACGCGCCGCTCGCCGTCCTCGTGCCACGCGTACGCCGCGAGCTTCGGAACGTGGTCGGTCGTCATGATCGCTTCAGCCGCGTCGTACGACGCCTCCGGCCCTTCGGAGAGCTGCTTGAACGCGCGGTCGAGTCCCTTCGCTAGGCGGTCCATCGGCATCGTCACGCCGATCACGCCGGTCGAGGCGACGACGATCTGCGTCGAGCGCGCGCCGAGCAGCGTCGCGGCGTGGCGCGCAGTGTTCTGCGCGTCGCGCAGCCCGCGCTCGCCGGTGCACGCGTTCGCGCAGCCGGAGTTGACGACGAACGCCGCAATCGCGTCGCCGTCGGCGTCCAGGTGCGCGCTCGTCGCGAGCAGCGGCGCGGCCTTGATCTCGTTGGTCGTGATCGCCTGCGCGCAGACGTGCGGCCCCGGCAGCGCGATCAGCGCGAGGTCGGTTTTGCGCTTTTTGATCCCGGCGTGGACGCCCGTCATCCGCACGCCGGGGACCGCGCCGAGCCCCCCGCGCACCTGAATCAAGCGAACTCCGTCATCCTGAGCCTGTCGAAGGGCGGTGGTGTTGTCAGCCGACGGTTGTGCGAGCATCGAGGCCGGTCTCCTCCGGAAGGCCGAGGATGAGGTTCATGTTCTGGATCGCCTGTCCCGCGGCGCCCTTGCCGAGGTTGTCGATTGCCGAGAGAACGTGCACGACCCCCTCGCGCTCGGCGATGGCGAGATGCGCCTCGTTCGTCCCGTCGAGCGCGGGCAGATGCGGCGCGCGCAGGTCGCGGAACACGGTGACGAACGGGTTCGCCGCGTAGAAGCGCCCGTAGAGCGCGAGGACCTCCTCGCGCGTGATCGGCGCGCGCGGAATGAGGTAGACGTCGGCGAGCAGCCCGCGCTTGAGCGGGACGACGTGCGGCGAGAAGACGATCGGCGCGGTGATCCCGGCCGCGCGCGCTTCCTGCACGATCTCCGCGCCGTGGCGGTGGCCGTCGAGCCCGTAGGCGCGCACGTCGCCGTCCACTTCGGCGAACAGCGACGGCACCGACGGTGTGCGGCCGGCGCCGGTGATCCCGCTCTTCGCGTCGATCACGACCTGCGCGATGCGGTCGGCGAGCGGTCCCAGCGGAACGAGCGCGAGCAGCGACGCGGTGACGTAGCAGCCCGGGTTCGCGACCAGCCGTGCGCGCGCGATCTGGTCGCGATAGCGCTCGGGAAACCCGTACACCGCCTCGCCCGCGCGGTCGTGCAGCCGGAACGCGTCGGAGAGGTCGATCACGCGCGCGCCCTTGGCGAGGAACGCCGGCGCCTGCTCGCGCGCGAGGTCGCGCCCGCCGGCGAGGAAGACGACGTCGTCCTCGCGCACGCGCGCGAGCGCCGTCCCGCTCGCTTCGAGCGCGACGTGCAGGTGCGTCAGCCACGGGAAGACGTCGGCGACCGCGCTTCCCGCCTGCGAGCGGCTTTCCAGCACGCCCAGCGCGACGGCGGGGTGGCGGTCGATGAGACGGATCAGGTCGGCCGCGGCATACCCGCCGGCCCCGACGACGTGGGCGGTGATCATGGCAGCGACTCCGACAACACCGCGAGCGCGTCCCGCGTCGCAGCGATCGACGCCGCGACGGCGTCGGGATGGGTGGAACCGGCGGTCTTCTTCCCGAGCACCGAGCCGAGCGGATCGACCGGCGCCTGCGGAACGCCGAGCGCGGCGGCGTCCTCGGCCCCGAGCGGGCGGCGCTCCTCCTCGGCGCGCAGGACGCGCTCGCCGACCGCGCGGTGCGCCTCGCGCGCGGTCGAACCGACCAAGATCACGGCGTCGGCGAGGTCGGTCGCGACGGTGTAGCCCTCACCGGCGCGCGCGGTCATGACGTCGCCGCGGAAGTGGACGTGCGCGAGCGCGCGGCGGAACGCGTCGAGCGCCGCGAGCCCGTCGACGACTCCGGCCAGAACCTGCGCCTTCGTCTCCTGGAGGTCGCGGTGGTACGACAGCGCGATCCCGTTGACCGAAGCGAGCGCGCCGGCGTACGCGCCGATCAGCTTCGCGCCGTGCGCGCGCACCAGCTCGAACGGATCGGGATTGCGCTTCTGCGGCATCAGGCTCGACCCGGTCGAAGCCGCGTCGTCGAGCCGCACGTAGCCGAACGCCGGCGTCGCCCAGAGCACCAGCTCCTCGCTGGCGCGCGAGGCGGCGAGGACGGCGCGGGTGATCGCGTGCAGGAGGTCGAGCGCGACGTCGCGGTCGCCGACCGCGTCGAGCGCGTTGCGCGTCGGCGCGTCGAAGCCGAGCTCCCGCGCGGCCGCGACGCGGTCGAGCGGAAGCGACGACCCGGCCAGCGCGGCGCTGCCGAGCGGGCAGAAGCGCGCCGCGTCGCGCCCGACGCTCGCGAGCCGCGCGGCGGCGCGCGCGAAGCCCTGCGCGAGCGCATCGAGCCAGAATGCGAGCAGGACCGGCTGCGCCGGCTGCCAGTGCGTCGTCGCGGCGAGCAGCGTCTGCTGCGCGAGCGCGTCGGACGCGCGATCTTCGCACAGCGCCGCAACGTCGATCGCGTGACGCGCGCCTTCGGCAGCGGCCTCGCGCGCGAAGAGCAGCAGCGTCGTCGCGACTTGGTCGTTGCGGCTGCGCCCGGCGTGCAGCAGTTCGCCGGCCTTCCCGGCGTAGTCGCGCACGCGCGCGTCGATCGCGCCGTGCACGTCCTCGAAGTTGCCCGCGCGCGCCCACGTCGCGAAGCTCCCGTCGGCGATCTCGTCGGCGACGTGGTCGAGCGCCTCGCGCAGCGCGCGCGCCTGCGATGCGCCGATGATCCCGCCGGACTCCAGCGCGGCGACGTGGCCGCGCGAGCAGCGCACGTCGTACGGTGCAAGAGCGAGGTCGGCTTCGAGCGACGAACCGAAGGTCAGCAGCGCCGCATCCGGAGCGGATGCGAAACGCCCGCCCCATTGCAGCGAGCCCATGGCGTCAGACGAGTTCGGGCGTGGCGCGTTCGGCCGCCTGCGCGGCCTTCGCCGCACCGGCCGCAACCGGGAGCCCGTGAATCTGAATGAAGCCGCCGGCCGCGTCGTGCCGGAACGTGTCGCCGGCGCCGTACGTCGCGAGCGACTCGTCGTAGAGCGCGAACGGCGAGCGCGAGCCGGTGACGACCGCGCGCCCGCGCACCAGGCGCAGCCGCACCTCGCCGGTCATCCGCTCGGCGAGCTTCGCGTTGAACGCGTCGAGCGCACCGCGCAGCGGCGAGGACCACAGCGCGTCGTAGATCAGCTCGGCGTACTTCTGGTCGAGCCCGGCCTTGAGCCGCAGCTCGTCGCGCGTCAGCACGAGCCGTTCGAGCGCCTTGTGCGCCTCGATCAGCGTCACGCTGCCGGGGCACTCGTAGACCTCGCGCGACTTCAACCCGACGACGCGGTCCTCGATCATGTCGATGCGGCCGACGCCGTTCGCGCCGGCGATCTTGTTCAGCTCAAAGACCATCTCCGCACCGGTCTTTCCGTCGACCGACGGAGCGCCGCGCTCGAACGCGACGACGACCTCGCTCCCGCTCTGCGGCGCCGCCTCGGGCGCGACCGACCAGGCGTACGCGTCGTCCGGCGGCGCGTTCCACGGGTTTTCGAGGACGCCGGCTTCGATCGAACGGCCCCACAGGTTCGCGTCGACCGAGTACGGCTTCGCCGCCGTGTGCGCGATGGGAACACCGTGCGCCTGCGCGTACGCGATCGCGTCAGGCCGCGAGAGTGGTTTGTCGCGCAGCGGTGCGAGCGTCGTCAAGTGCGGTGCCTTCGCGCGCACACCGACCTCGATCCGCACCTGGTCGTTGCCCTTCCCTGTGCACCCGTGCGCGACCGCGTCGGCCCCATACCGCGCCGCCGTCTCGACGAGCAAATCGGCGATCAGCGGCCGCGACAGCGCCGCGCTCAGCGGATAGACGCCCTGATACAGCGCGTTGGCCGCGAGCGCCTTGAATGCGTAGTCTTCGATGAACCGCTCGCGCGCATCGACCAGCACCGCGTCGACCGCGCCGAGCTTCAGCGCCTTCTGCCGAACCGCTTCGAGCGCATCCTGCGAACCGTCGCCGGCGACCATGTCGGACTCGCCAAGGTTCAGCGTCATCGCGACGACCTGATGCCCTTGGTCGATGAACTTCTTCAGCAAAACAGAGGTATCCAGACCGCCGGAATAAGCAAGGACGATTTTCACGGACTACTGTTCTCCACGCATGTCTTCGAAGCGTTGTTTGATCATCGGCGTCTTCTCGGGTGCCTCGACGATGACGAGCACGGTGTCGTCGCCGCCGATCGTCCCGAGAATCTCCGTCCAGTCGGCGCTGTCGATCGCCGCTGCGAGCATCATCGCCGTCCCCGGATGC
>JAFAMK010000106.1 GCA_019233415.1 Vulcanimicrobiota bacterium | reverse complement strand
GACCGTGATGGACAATCTGCCTGCGTTTACGCACGCCGCCGGTGCGGCCCTCCGATGAAAGACGCGTACGCCCGCGCCGGCGTCGACATCACCGCAGGTAATCTCGCCGTTCAGCGATACCGCGACGTCACGTCGGCTTGGACCCATCCGGACCAGCTCGGCACGCTCGGCGGGTTCAGCGGCTTGTTCCGGCTCCCCGGCGACGGAAAACGGGCCCTGGTCGGCTCGACCGACGGGGTCGGCACCAAGATCCTGATCGCGGCGGCGATGCGCCGCTACGACACGGTCGGGGCGGACCTGGTCAACCACTGCGTCAACGACATCCTGGTCACCGGGGCCGATCCGCTGTTCTTCCTCGACTATCTGGCAGTCGGAAAGCTCGACCCGGAGGTCGCCGCGCTGGTCGTCTCCGGCGTTCACCGCGCGTGCCGCGAGAACGGCTGCGCGCTGCTCGGCGGCGAGACCGCCGAGATGCCCGGCGTCTACCGGCCGGACCACTTCGACCTAGCCGGCACGATCGTCGGGATCGTCGACCTGGACGCCGTCCCCGACCCGAACCGCGTCGAGCCGGGCGATGCGATCATCGGCCTTCCGGCGGTCGGGCTGCACACGAACGGCTACACGCTGGCCCGCGCGTTGATTCCGGAAGACGACTACGACGCGCCGTTCGGTGCGACGACGTACGGCGACGCGCTGCTCGCGCCGCACCCGTCGTACCTCGCGCCGGTGCGCGCGATCCGCGCGGTCGCCGACGTCAAGGCGATGGCGCACATCACCGGCGGCGGATTGCTGGAGAACGTTCCGCGCACGCTTCCGGAGCACGCGGCCGCGGTGTTCGAGCAGACGCGCTGGGAGGTTCCGCCGGTCATGGCGGAACTGGTGCGGCGCGGCGCGCTCGACCACGAGGAATCGTACCGCACGCTGAACATGGGCGTCGGCTACACGCTGATCGTGCCGGTCGCCGGCGTCACCGCGGCGCTTGCGGCCACGCCGGGTGCCCGCGTCGTCGGCTTCGTCCAGCCGCGCCGCGACGGCGAGCCGCGCGTCGTCGTCCACCCGGCGCGCACGTAGCCGCGATGCCGGTCAACCTGCTCGCCGCGCTCGACGAGGAGCGGTACGGCGCAAGCGCGCTCGCATGCGCACACGCCGCTGCCGCGCGCGCGGGCTACACGCTGCGCCGCGTCGACGGCCCCGATGACCGCCTCGCGGCGTGGATCGACTTTCACTTTCCGGCGTCGTGGTGGTCGTACGAAGCGCGCGCCGGAAGCGCGTGGGTCGCCGAGCGCGACGGTGCGATCGCGGGGTTCGCCGCGTTCGGCGCGCGCGGGCTGCGCTTTCCGTGGCTGCGCGAATGGCGCGACCGCGACGACGTCGGCATCTTCGGACCCTACGGCGTCGGCACGTCGCACCGCGGAAGCGGGATCGGCGAACCGCTGCTCACCGCGGCGCTCTGCGCGCTGCACGAGAGCGGCCACGGCGGCGCGCTGATCCCCGCGGTCGGCGGCACGCGGCTCATCGCGATGTACATGCACCGCACCGGCGCGCGCGTCGTCGACGAGTTCGACTACGACGTCGGACGGTTCCGCGCGACGATCCTCGCCTCGGGCGCGGGAACGAACGCGCGCAACGTGCTCGACTGCGCGCGCGACGGCCGCACTGCGCTCGACGTCACCACGGTGATCGCGAACGACCCCGCCGCCGGCGCGCTCGACGCCGCGCGCGACTACGGCGCCGACGCGGTCTCGGTGGTGTGGAACCGCGCGAACGAGCCGCGCACCGCGTTCGACGCGCGCGTGATCGACGCGGTCGCGCGCACCGAGCCGCAGCTCGTGCTGTTGCTGGGGTGGATGCACCTGCTGCCGCCCGCGTTCGTGGAGCGCTTCCCCGAGACGATCAACCTGCACCCGTCGTACTTGCCGCTCGATCCCCTCGCCGACGAGGTCATCGTTCCGGACGGTACGGTGATCCCCGCGCTGCGTGGGGCGCACGCGCTGCGCGACACGCTACGCGCCGGCATCCCCTGGACCGGCGCGACCGTCCACTACGTCACCGCGGCGACCGACCGCGGTGCGGTTCTGGTCCGCACGCCGCTCGCGGTCGGTGACGCGACGACCGCAGAAGACTTGCGCGAAAAGATTCGCCCGGTGGAGTTCGCGTCGGTCGCAGGCGCTGTGCGCCGTTGGACGTTCGAGCGCTGACGCCGCGTTAGCTGCGCGCGCCGCTCGGCGGCGTCGTGTTGAAACGGCGCCAGATGCGGCGCAGGTGGCGGCCCGAGCCGAAGCCCGCATCTTCGGCGACGCGCTCGATGTCGAGCCGCGTGCCGGCGAGCAGTTCGCGGGCGCGCGCCATGCGCAGACGGTTCACGTAGTCGGTCGTGCTCATCGCGGCGTGTTCGTTGAACAGGCGCGAGAGATGGCGCGTGCTCGTGCCCGCGACGGCGGCGAGCGCGTCGAGCGTCCACGGGTGCGCGGGGTCGGCTGCGACGGCGTCCTGCACGCGGTGCACGACCGGGTGCAGGTGGTTGCGGCCTTCGAGCCACGGCGAGAGCTGCGGGTCACCGCCGCCGCGCCGCAGGTAGACGACGAGATGGCGCGCGACGGCGACCGCGACTTCCGAGCCGACCGTGCGCGCGACGAGGTGCAGCATCAAGTCGATCCCGGCCGTCACGCCGGCGCTCGTCAGGCACGGCCCGTCCTCGACGAAGAGCCGGTTCTCCAGCACCTTCGCCTTCGGCGCGAGCGCCGCGAGTTCGGCGCAGTCGCTGAAGTGCGTCGTGCACGCGCGCCCGTCGAGCAGCCCTGCGCGGCCCGCGAGCAGCGCGCCCGAGCAGATCGTCACGAGCCGGTGGTTCGGGCGCACGCGTGCGCGCAGCCACGCGACGATCGCCGCTTCGGCAGCGTCGTCGTCCGCGCGCGACGGCTGCGCCGCGCCGGGCAGCACCTGCTCGACCGAGCCCACGATCAGGACCGTCGCGTCGTCCGCGAGCGTGCGCGGCAGCGGTTCGAGCGGCGCGAGGCTGAGCCCGATCGAGGTGTGCGACGACGGCGACGGCGCGACGTAGCGCAGCGCGAACCGCACCACGTCCTGCTCGACGTTCGCGCGGCGCAGCACTTCGGCCGGACCGGCGAGGTCGAGCAGCAGCATCCGCGGCGGCACGACCACGACGATCGGAACGATGCGCGGTTTGGTCAGACGGCCACCGCGGCGCGCGACGGCGCGAGCGCTTCCTTGACGCTGACGATCCGCGCGAAGCGGCCGTCGAGCACGAGTTCCGTGCGCTCGCGAATCTCGCTCGTTTTCCAGCCGCGGCCGTTGTAGTCGACCATCGGGAACGTCAGCGTCGCTTCGGTGACGTAGTCGACGGTGTAGCCGAGGTCGGACGCGTGGCGCGTCGTCGTCTCGCAGCACTGCTCGGTGCGAATCCCGGAGACGATGAGCCGGCTGATTCCGCGCTCGGTCAGCCACACGCCGAGCTCCGTGCCGACGAACGCGCTGTGCCGGCGCTTGTTGAACACGTAGTCGGGCACGATCGACAGCTCGGCGAGCGTGCGGACGTGCCCCGCGGCGAGCGAGAACACACCGGTGTCCTCGACGTGAAAGCACTGGACGACGGGGATTCCGGCCGCCTTCGCGCCGTCGGCGAGCGCCTGCAGGCGGATGAAGAACCCGGTGGCCTCACGGTCGTCCCAGTAGGGCCGCCGCCGGAATGACTCCTGCGCGTCGATGACGAGAAGCGCCGTATCTGGAGAACTCATGGCAAGATCGTACCGCCATACGGGGCTTGGCGAAAAGGTCGCCCGGAGACGAGGACCGGACGAAAGACGCCATCGGTGGCAGCATCGGGCCACCAGGACGGGGAACAAGCGGTCCATGGACGACGGACTCATCCGCCTCGCGGTCCCGGTCGGCCCGGACGACCACGTCCGCGGCCCCCACGACGCGCCGGTCACGCTGGTCGAGTACGGAGACTTCGAGTGCCCGTACTGCGGCCTGGCCTACCCGGTGGTGAAGCAGTTGGAGCGCGACTACGGAGACCGCCTGCGCATCGTCTTCCGCAGCTTCCCGCTCGAACAGCACGCGCACGCCGAAGCCGCATCCGAAGCCGCCGAGTTCGCCGCCGACGCGGACCGCTTCTGGGAGATGCACGACACGCTCTTCGAACACCAGCGCGCCCTCGACGTCAGCAACCTGCTCGAATACGCACGCCACCTGAAGCTCGACCCGGAAGCACTCGCCGTCGCACTGCGCGAGCACACCTATGCCGCGATCGTCGAAGAACAAAAAGAAGGCGGCGACGAGAGCGGCATCCCCGGCACGCCGGCATTCTTCCTCAACGACGTCCTCTTCGAAGACGAAGCCAGCTACGAGAACTTGTCGGGCGCGATCGACTACCTGCTGAAGCACGGCTCCGTTCGCTGACGCCGCGCCGACGCACGGATGCGTCAGTTGAACGCGAGATTCGGGTCGGCGACGAGGGTGCGAGGATCGACGCGGGCGATGGTGGCGCGGCGTTCGGCGGCGGCGGCGATCATTGCGGCGTTGTCGGTGCAGAAGCGAAGTTCGGGGATGAAGGTCGGGATGGTGCGGCGTTTGCCGAGTGCGAGGAAGGCGGATTGGAGTGCGCTGTTTGCGGCGACGCCGCCGCTGAGGACGAGCGCGTTGTAGTCGGCGAGGTCGAGGGCGCGCGCGACGCGGTCGATCAGCACGTCGACGACCGCGGCTTGGAACGACGCGGCGACGTCTTCGCGGCGTGCGTTGCGGCCGGGATCGGATTCGAGAAAGTAGCGCACGGACGTCTTCAGGCCGGAGAAGCTCATGTCGAGCGTGCCGGGGTCGGGGCGGTGCCGTGGGAATGCGAACGCCGTCGGGTCGCCGTCACGCGCGAGCGCGTCGAGCGCGGGGCCGCCGGGGAACGGGAGGTCGAGCAGGCGCGCCGTCTTGTCGAACGCTTCGCCGGCCGCGTCGTCGCGCGTGCGGCCGATGATCCGCAGCGCAGTCGGCGAGGCGACTTCGACGAGCTGTGAATGTCCGCCGCTCACCAGCAACGCGAGGAACGGATACGGCGGCGGCTCGTCCCGTTCGAGGAAGGCCGCGAACAGGTGGCCGTGCAGGTGGTTCACGGCGTAGAGCGGGAGGTCGGCGGCGAACGCGAGCGCCTTCGCCGCGGCGACGCCGACGACGAGGCTTCCGATCAGCCCGGGGCCCGACGTGACCGCGATCCCGTCGAGGCCATCGAGGGCGACGCCGGCGCGCGTCAGCGCGTCGTCGACCGCGGCCGAGAGCAGCGCGGCGTGGCGGCGCGAGGCGATCTCCGGGACGATCCCGCCGTACTTCGCGTGGAATGCGTCCTGGTTCGTCGAA
>JAFAMK010000098.1 GCA_019233415.1 Vulcanimicrobiota bacterium | reverse complement strand
GTTTGGTGAAAAACGAGGACTGCTACGACGGTGAACGCGTTGAAGAGCCCGTGCGTGATCATCGACGCCGGGAGCGAGACGGTGCGGTAGTAGACCAGCGCGAGGACGATCCCGCTCGCGATGAGCGGGAAGATCGCGCCGGCGTTGCCGGGCTGCCAGTGCACGGCCCCGAAGATTACCGCCGACGCGACGACCGCGCCGGATACAGGGACGTAGCGCAGGATCGCGTTGAAGACGAAGCCGCGAAACGTCAGCTCTTCGATGAACGGCGCGGCGACGCAGGCGAGAAATGCGAACGCGAGCGCGATCCCGCCGTGCGCGCTGCGCAAGAGATGAACCTGCACCTCGTCTGACTTGAGGTGAACCAGCGCTTCCTGCGCCACGCTGGTCAGCGTCGCGGCGATCGACATCGCGATCGAACCGCCGATTCCCCAGGCGAGATCGCTCAGGCGCGGCGCGCGCAGGCCCAACTGCGCGAGCGAACGCTGCGCGAGCAGCGGCAGCAGCGGGACGAGCACGAGCAGGATGCACGCGTACGAGATGAACTGGAGCACCATCAGCTGCCACGTGAGCGTCTGCAGGTCGCGCAGCGACGCCATGTGTGAGAGATAGAGAATTGCCGCGGCGATCGTCGGCGCGACGATCATCGCGAGCAGCACCAGCACCAGCACGCCGAGCGAGGCGTACCAGCGGAAGGCGTCAGCCGGCCAGAGCGTCGGCGAGAGCTGCGAAGGTGCGGAGGTCGAGGACTTCACCACGGACGTCGGGATCGAGAGCGAGTGAGGCGATCGCCGCAGCGGCGCGCTCGCGCGGAATGTCGAGCGCGAGCGAGAGGCTGTTCGCCAGCGTCTTGCGGCGGTACGCGAACGCGCCGCGCACGACCTGTTCGAAGCGGGTTCGGTCGCGCACCGCGGCCGCCGGCGCGTCGAGCCTGCGCAGGACGACGACCGACGAGACGACGCCCGGGCGCGGGTAGAACGCGCCCGGCGGGACGGTCAGCGCGCGCTCGGCGCGCATCGTCAGCGCGATCGCGACGGTGAGGCTGCCGTACTGTGCGGTCCCGGGCTTCGCCAGGAGCCGGTCGGCGACGTCCTTCTGGATCATCGCGACGACCCGTTCCGGCGGGCGCGGGAGCGTCGCAAGCTGGACCAGCAGCGGCGTTGCGACGTTGTAGGGCAGGTTCCCGGCGGCGCGCCAGTCGCGTTCGCCGGCCCACGCGGCGTAGTCGAACGCCAGCGCGTCGGCCTCCTGCACGGGTACGTCGGCGAGGTCGTCGCGCGAGCGCAAGACCGCGACCATGTCCGGATCGACGTCGAACGCGGAAACCTCCGCGCCGAGCCGCCTCAGCGCCGCGGTCAGCGCACCAGTCCCCGCGCCGATCTCCAGCACGCGATCGCCGGGCTCGTCGACGGCGAGCCGCGCAATGCGTGTCGCCGTCCCCCCGTCCATCAAAAAATGCTGTCCCAGCCGCTTTTTCGGCCGAATCCCGCGCGCGAGAAGAAGAGCCCGCGGATGATTGCGGGCTGCTTGTGGTTCAGGACGATCGTCGCCGTGCTCTATTTGATCAAGTATACCGTGACGCTGCGGCGGCCGAACTGGTAGGCCTGCGCCGTGGAGTCGAAGCCCAGGTCGATGCGGTTGCCGCGGATCGCGCCGCCGGTGTCGCCGGCGATGGCGTGGCCGTAGCCGGGAATGTACATGCGGGTCCCGAGCGGGATCACGCGCGGGTCGACCGCGACGACGCCGTGCCCGGCGGGCCGGCCGCTCGCGGTCGTTCCGCTGCACCCGCCGCAGCCGGCGGTGTACGCGGTCGCGACCATCGAGAGCGCCGACGTCGCGAGGTTCAGCGTGCCCTGGATCCCCTTCGCGGCGAGTTCCGAGAGCGCGGTGTACTCGCCGATCCCTTCGGCGACGATCCGGGCGCGCGGCGCGCGCAGGATGCGCGAGACGAGCTTGGTGCGGCGCACCGAGCGGCGGTCGGGCGTGCGGGTCACCGCGTAGGCGACCTCGGCGAGGCCCGGGGCACCCGGGTCGACGACCTTCTTGTGGCCGATCGGCAGGGTGAACGCCCACCGCTTGACGAGCCGCGCGGCGATCGTGCTGCGGACCGTCTCGGTCCAGCTGTCGACGTGCTTCACGGTGACGACGAGGTCGTTGTCGAGCGGGCTCGCCGGCGCGGGCGCGACGATGTCGTGCCGGTCGAAGGCGACGCGCAGCTGGTGGAGCAGTGCGGCAACGTTCGTCGCAGCGCTGCGCAGCTCGCGCGGCTGGCCGTCGACGATTATCGTCACGGGAACGGCCTCACGGTACGAGACGGTCTCGCCGTCGACGAGCGCGGCGCCAGGGTCGACGCTGAGCGCGTCCTCGGGCGAACGGATCAGGTTCCGTTCCGCGAGCAGCTCGTCGGCGGTCTGGGCGTGGGTCTCGACGGTCTCGGGGATTCCGTCATGGAGGAGGGTGATGTGCTTGGCGGGGCCGGCCGGCGCGGCGATGCCGGCGACCGTTTTCGCGATCCGGTCGGGAGCCGTGCCGGCCGCGAATGGGATCAGCAGCCCGAGCGACAGGAGGCCGATCGTGTTGCGGTGTCGTGGAAGATCGTTGTGGATCGTCCGACTCCTTTCTCGTGCGGAGGGTGCGTCCCATCAAGCCCGGATAAAACGAATCCGTGCCGTGGTGGTCCGCACTCGACGTCGTAGCGGTGGTCGGCGAGCCGTAGTCCCGGACGATACGTAGGCCCGGGGGCTCGGTCGAGTGCCTCCAGGACCCGATGGGCCCCGGCGAACTCGGACACGTTAGCACGACTGCCCGCTCCCCGTCAAATACAGCCGTCTGAAGTAGAAGGTACATCCTTCTCTTGCATGTGAACGCGCCGTTCGCTCGACCGGGTGCGGCAGCCGAATGCGCGAATTGTGTGAGCATCGTGCGCGTCGGCTTCTTCACCGAGTGCTACAAACCGATCGTGAACGGCATCGTCGCGAGCATCGATGCGTTGCGCGACGGTTTGCATGCGCGCGGCGTCGAGGTGACGACGATCGCGCCGCACTTCCCGCGTTTCGTCGACGTGGAACGCGGCGTCGTGCGCATTCCGTCGCTGCCGCTGCCGACGCAGACCGCGTACCGTTTGTGCGTGCCGTACTTGAACGCGGACGATCGTGCGCGCGTGCGCGGCATCGATCTCGTGCACGCGCACTCGCCGTTCGTCACCGGCTGGATGGGCGCGTCGTACGCGCGCCGCCACCGCATTCCGCTCGTGTTCACCTATCACACGCGGCTCGACGCGTACGCGCACTACGCGCCGTTCGACCGCGCGACGACCGAACGCGCGATGGTCGAGTTGACGCGGCGTTATGCGAACGCGGCCGACACCGTCGTCGTGCCGACGCCGGCGATGGAGATTCGTCTGCGCGAGCTCGGCGTGCGCGCGCCGATCGCGGTCGTGCCGAGCGCGATCGACGTCGAGCGCTTCGCCGCCGGACGCCGCAGCGCGCTCGTGCGCGCGCGGCTCGGCGCGGACGACGAGGGGCCACTCGCGCTCGTCGTCGCGCGCCTCGGCGTCGAGAAGAACGTCGAGCTCGCGATCGACACGCTCGGCGCGTTCGCGGAGCTGCGGCTCGCGGTCGTCGGCGACGGCCCGCACCGCGCGGCGCTGGAAGAGCGCGCGCGGCGTCGCGGCGTCGCCGAGCGCGTCCGCTTCACCGGCGCGCTCCCGCGCGAGCGGCTCCCCGACGTCTACGCGTCGGCCGACGCGTTCGTCTTCCCCTCGACGACCGACACGCAGGGGCTGGTCCTGGCCGAGGCGCTCGCCGCCGGACTTCCGGTCGTCGCGGCCGAGAGCGAAGCCTCACGTGACGTCCTGGCCGGCGCGGGCCGCGTCGTCGCCCCCGAGCCGGCCGCGGTCGCCGACGCGATTCGCGCTGCACTCGCCGAGGGGCGCGATCACAGTGCCGTACATTTGGCATTCTCACGGTTTACCGTGGAGGTGCAGACGCGGCGAATCCTCGAGGTGTACCGGGAGGTGCTGGCCGCGCGAGCAGCTTGACTTGACTCGAACATGCGTTCGATATAGGATAGGTTACGAGGACCGCACGAGCCATGCCGCAGACCGCCACCACCACCGCCCGCCACCGCTCCGCCGACGTCGCCGTCGGCTATGCCGCCGACCGCACCGGCAACGGGATCGCCTATGCCGCCGTCGCGACCGGGACCGGCCGCGCGGTCGTGAAGGTCCCGTTCAGCGCCGTCCCGCTCCCCGCGCTCGACGGCCGCGAGCAGGGCTACGCCGCGATTGGCGCGGTCGGCGCCTACCTGCGCGGCCGCGGTTTCACCCGCGTGCGCATCCGGCTCGGCGACGAGCTGGTCGCCGACGACCTCAACAACCGCCGTCCCGTCCCGCCAGCCCTCGGGATGGCGTACGTGCGGACCCGCTGCGTCCTGCACGGCTTCGCGGTCGCCCGCGTCGAACGCGGCGAACCGATTGAAACCCACGACCTCGAAACCCGCGCCCGCGCCGAGATCGCCCTCCGCACCCCCGCGGCCGCCTGACCCTTCCCGTCATGCTGAGCTTGTCGAAGGACGCCTCACCCGCGACGATCTGCCGCACGACACGCTCGCGCTCGCGTCAGCCCTGATCGGCAAGCTGCTCGTGCGCGCCGACGGCGACGAGTTGCTGGTCGGGCGGATCGTCGAGACCGAGGCCTACTTCCCGCACGACCCGGCCTCGCATGCGTTCCGCGGCCGCACGCCGCGCAACGGCGCGATGTTCGGCCCGCCGCTGCACGCCTACGTGTACTTCATCTACGGCGCGAACTGGTGCCTGAACGTGACCTCCGAGCCCGACGGGGTCGGCGCCGCAGCGCTGGTGCGCGCCTGCGAGCCGGTGCGCGGGATGGAGCGGATGCGCGCACTGCGCGGGCGGCCCGAGGTCAAGGACTGGGACCTCGCGCGCGGCCCGGGTAACCTCTGCCGCGCATTCGGGATCGGGCCGGCGTTCGACGGCGCCGACCTGACGACCGATCCGGTGCTCTGGCTCGCCGGCGACGGCACGGAGCTGCCGGTCGGGATCAGCACGCGGATCGGGATCACCAAGGCCGCCCACGAGCCGTGGCGGTTCTACGCGCGCGGCAACCGGAGCGTCAGCGGACCGCGTGCCTTGTCGCCATGAACCGCGGTGTGTTAGACTGCGTGCGTCGCGCGGTCCCGTATCGCCGCGATGTTCTCGTTCCTCGGCGCCGTGCGCCGACGAGCGGCCCCGGCAGCCTCGCCGGGAAGGCCCCGTCGCACACGTCGCCCGTCTCCCCGAGGGAGCAACTCCGCTGCAGTTCGACAATCGACCCCAGCACAACGGTAAGCCGGAAGGCGGAAACCGTCGCCGCCGCTCGCGGCGCAACCGCCAGCGTTTTGAAGGCGGCCCGGCGCAGGCGCACGACGTCTTCACCCAGCCCGAGTTCCCGCAGCCGGTCGGCCCGCCGCTGCTCTCCGCCGAGCAGCTTGGTGAGATGAGCAAAGCCGAGCTGAACGAGCTCGCCAAGACGTTCGAGATCGAGAACCCGACCAAAATCAAGAAGGACGACCTGGTCGCGCAGATCCTCGACGTCCAAGCGGCGCGCAGCGGGCTCGAGAAGGCGAACGGGGTCCTCGACGTCCTGCCGGAGGGGTATGGCTTTCTGCGCCGCGAGGGCTACCTCGTCGGCGCCGACGACATCTACATCTCGCAGTCGCAGATTCGGCGCTTCGAGCTGCGCCGCGGCGACCTCGTCGCCGGCCAGGTGCGCAAGCCGAAAGAGAACGAGAAGTACTACGGGATCGTCAAGGTCGAGACGATCAACGGCTACACGCCCGAGGCGATCGCTAACCGGCGCATCTTCGAGGACCTCGGCGCCGAGCCGCCGACGGCGCGCTTCGTCCTCGAGACGCGCGGCGACCTGACGGCGCGCGCGATCGACCTGTTCGCGCCGCTCGGCAAGGGTCAGCGCGCGCTGGTGAGCGTGCCGCCGCGCACCAACGACGCCGCGCTGCTGGTGCGCATCGCGCGGGCGATCGAGTCGAACCATCCCGACGCGCACGTGATCGTGCTGCTCGTCGACGAGCGCCCTGAAGCGGCGACGCACCTGCAGCGCACGCTCGACGTCGAGGTCGTCGCGACGACGTTCGAGGAGCATCCCGACAACCACGTCACGACCGCGGAGCTGGTCTTCGAACGCGCCAAGCGGCTCGCGGAACTCGGCCGCGACGCGGTCGTCCTCGTCGGCTCGTTCACGCGGCTCGTGCGCGCGTACGCGGCGGTCACGCACCACAAGGGCAACCTCGCGCAGCTCGACGCGGCGACGCTGCAGCGCCCGAAGCGCCTGTTCGGCGCGGCGCGCG
The DNA here is from genome assembly GCA_019233415.1 of Vulcanimicrobiota bacterium. Taxonomy (GTDB): domain Bacteria; phylum Vulcanimicrobiota; class Vulcanimicrobiia; order Vulcanimicrobiales; family Vulcanimicrobiaceae; genus Vulcanimicrobium. Next base: position 4,412 of record JAFAMK010000098.1, on the reverse strand, counting down.
CGGTCGAGGGCGGCGGCTCGCTGACCGTGCTCGCGACGGTGAGCGCCGGCACGTCGGCATTCGACGCACTGATCGCCGACGAGTTCGCGCCGGCCTCGAACGCCGAGCTGGTGCTCGCGCGCGAATTGGCCGAGGCGCGCGCGTACCCGCCAGTCGACCTGATCCGCAGCGGCAACTTCTACGAGGAGCAGCTGCTCAGCGAGATCGCGCTGCACAAGGTCTCCGACCTGCGGCGTGCGCTGGCGGGCGTCTCGACGGTCGAAGCGTCGGAGCGGATCTACGCCGCGCTCGCGCGCACCGAGACGAACGACGAGTTCGTCACGAAGTTCGACCTCAAGAAAGTCTGACCGCGCCCGGGAGCGCACGATCCTGAGACTGCAGAAGTATCTGGCCGCCGCCGGCGTCGCGTCGCGCCGCCGCGCGGAGGAACTGATCGTCGCCGGCCGCGTGCGGGTCGGCGGCCGCACCGTGCGCGAGCTGGGGACCAGCGTCGAGGACGACGCGCAGGTCGAGGTCGACGGGCGCGTCGTGCGCCCGGCGGCGGTGCACACGTACGTCGTGCTGCACAAGCCGGTCGGCGTGATGACGACGATGCGCGATCCGGAGGGACGGCGCACCGTCGCCGACGTCGTGCGCCGCGCCGGCGTCACCGCGCGCGTCGTTCCCGTCGGCCGGCTCGACTACGACACGAGCGGCGTGCTGCTGCTGACCGACGACGGCGAGACGGCGAACGTGCTGACCCATCCCCGCTTCGGCGTCGAGAAGATGTACCGCGCGACGGTGCGCGGCCGGCTCGCGCCGGAGGCGATCGAGGCGATCATGCGCGGCGTGCGGCTCGACGAAGGCCGCGCCGCGCCGGCGCAGCTGCGCGTCGTCGCGGTCCGCCGCGACGTCTCGCTGGTCGACATCACGATCCACGAAGGCCGCAACCGCCAGGTGCGGCGCATGTTCGAGGTCGTGGACCATCCTGTCGTCGCCCTGGCCCGCCTGCGCTTCGGCCCGATCGCGCTCGGCGAGCTGGCGCCGGGCGCCGTCCGCCCCGCCACCGCGCGCGAAGTCGCCGCGCTGCACCGCATCGTCACCGACGCGAAGGCCGAGGCGGACGCGTGATGCTCGTCAGGGGTATCCGCGGTGCGATCACGGTCGCGCGGGACGAGCCGACGCTGATCCTGGACGCGACCGAGCGGCTCTTGCGGGAGATCTCCGAGAAGAACCCGTTCGCGCCCGAGGACGTCGCCTCGGCGCTGTTCACCGTCACGCCGGACCTGGTCTCGGAGTTCCCGGCCGCGGCGGCGCGGCGGATGGGCTGGACGCTCGTCCCCCTGTTGAACTTCACGGAAATCGGGGTACCGGGACGTCTGGAGCGCTGCATCCGCGTGCTGATCCACGTCAACACCGACCTGGGTCAGGACGAGATCCAGCACGTCTACCTCGAGGGTGCCAGGGTGCTCCGTCCCGATCTCGCCGGTCGCTGACGGCAGGGACGGCAGCCGGTGCGCTCGTTCCGGGCAGGTGACGGGGCGTGTGCGAGACAATCGCGCCCGGTCGCCCGAACCCAGGAACCCCCCGGCGTGCCGCACTCGTTAATCTTCGTATCCGGCGATCCGCCCGTCACACGAGGTACCATGGCCGAACGCACCCCCCGTCTGCTCGCCGCGCTCGCGGTCGGCGCGACCGTCGTCGCGCCGAGTCTCGCCGTCGCGCAGACGTCCACCTACTACACGCCACCGAAGGTCCTCAAGCAGGGGGTGTCGAGCGCTCCCGAGCCGGCCGGCGCGGTTACGGTCAAGGTGTTCGTCACGAAAACCGGCGCCGTCGGGACCGTGCAGGTCGCCAAATCGACGAACCCCGGTGACAACCAGGCCGCGAGCGAGATCGCGAAGACCTCGACCTACAAGCCCGGCCTGCGCGACGGCAAGCCGATCGACGCGTACTACACGATGGTGTTGAAGTTCAGCGGCTCGTCGGTGGTCGACACCGGCTCGACGAGCAACGACGTCAAACGGGCCAACGCGTTGATCCGCGCCGGCAAGTACGCCGACGCCAAGACGATCCTGACGTCGTACCTGAGCACGCACGCGGGCGACAAGGACGCGAGCGCGCTGCTCGGCGTCGCCGACGGATACCTGGGCGACTCCGCCGGTGCGAGCGCGGCGTTCGACGCCGCCGGCACGATCCCGGACCGCTTCAAGGGCGTCGCTGCGAAGGCGTACGCCGACGCCGCGGTCGATCAGCTGAAGGCGAAGAACAACGAGCAGGCGATCGCGCTTGCCACCAAGGGCATCGCGCTCCAGCAGAACGTCAACACGCTGTTCATTCGCGGCACGGCGTACGCCAACGCCCAGCAGTACCCGCAGGCCATCGCCGACCTCGAGAAGGCCAAGGCGCTCGCGACGGCCGGCCACGCGGACCCCGCGACGATGAACGCGATCGACGGCTCGCTGGTGACGTCGTACATGTTCGGCGGTCAGGCCGACAAGGGGGCTGCGCTCGCGGCCGACCTCAAGCAGCGCGACCCCTCCAACACCCACGTCGACGACGCGGTGTACGCCTACTACAACCAGCAGGCCGTCGCCGCGATGAAGGCAGGGAACCCGGCCCAGGCGGTCACTCAGCTCGAGGCTGCGGCGAAGGCCGTTCCGTCCCGCGCCGTCAGCTCGTACGTCCAGGCGGCGAACGTCCTCGCGCAGGGAGCGAAGCCCGACTGGAAGGCCGTCAAAGCGGAGGCCGACAAGGCGCTCGCAATCGATTCCAGCGATGCGCGCGCGAACTACGTCGCGGGAATCGCGCTCGCGAACCAGAGCGACAGCAAAGGCGCGATCGCCTTTCTTCAGAAGGCCAAGGCGGGTTCAGGGTCGGACGCGTCATTGAGCGCGGACATCGACGCGGCGCTCAAGAAGCTCGGACAGAAGTAGTAGGAATGGACGGCGGGACCGCCAACACCTAGGCCCGCGTCGGGAGCGTCGTCCCGCCGTCTTTCGTATTGCCCGGTTGGCCGGTTCTCGCCGGCGGGGCTCTCATCTCCCCTCGCAGACTCGGAGGCACTACCGAACCTCGTGGAATTCTTCAGCGGATTTTTCGGAACGATCGTCAAGGGTGGCCCCGCGATGTGGGCGCTGCTCGTGCTGTCGATCATCGCGGTCGCCATCGTGATCGAGCGACTGCTCTTCTTCGCGAGCCAGCACTCCGACTCGAAGGGCTTGCTGCGTACCATCGGCCAGCGCATCGCGGCCGACGATCTGCCGGGTGCGATCAAGATCTGCCGCCAGAACAAGGGAATGCTGCCGAAGATCCTCGAGTTCGGCCTCCAGCGCGGCGAGAAGAACCGCGCGGACATCACCGACGCGCTCTCGATCGCGCTGATGGAGAACCTCAACTCGCTCGAGCGCAATCTCGGCGTGATCGGTACGATCGCGGTCATCGCGCCGTTCGTCGGCCTGTTCGGTACGGTGCTCGGCATCATCCGCGCCTTCGAGGACATCGCCCTCAAGGGCAACTCGACCCCGGCCGTCGTCGCGGCGGGCGTCTCGGAGGCGCTGATCACGACCGCGGCCGGCCTGTTCGTCGCCGTCGTCTCCGTCATCTTCTTCAACTACTTCAAGACCCGCATCAAGGCGTACAACCAGGAGATGATCGTCGCGGCCAACCAGCTCGCCGAGATGCTCCACTTCCACAACACGGGCGCCGCGATCCCAACCGACGTCTACCAGCCGTCGGCCACCGGGACGAAGTAACCTGAACCTCTCGACCAAAGGGCTCGACTCATGAGCATGGTCTCCGCCCAGCAGGACGACGAAGTGATGGCCGAGATCAACATCACGCCCTTCACGGACGTCTTGTTGGTCCTCCTCATCATCTTCATGATCCTCGCGGCGCTCGTCGCGCCGCCGGGCTTCGAGAAACAGCTGCCGGACAAGAACGACAACACGCCGGTCCAGCAGCAGAAGAAGACTGACAGCATCGAGGTCCTCGTCAACGAGACCGGAACGATCTTCGTGGACGGCAGGCGCTCCGACGACAAGCACATCTACGCGGATATGCAAGACGTCCGGAACCGCAAAGGCAACAAGCACGTCTCGCTCACCGCGGACGTCAAGGCGCCGTACGGCACGATCATCCGCATTCTGGACGCCGCGAAGATCGCGGGACTCGAAGACGTCGGCTTCGTCACTTCGTAGAGAGAGAAGGAACCTCGTTTCGTGGCCGTCTCCACCGGACAAGGCGAAGAAGAGGTGATGTCGACGATCAACATCACGCCGTTCACCGACGTGCTGTTGGTCCTGCTCATCATCTTCATCATTCTCGCCTCGGTCGTCAAAGAGCCGAAGCTCCCCGACGCCAAGAACAGAATCAAGGTCCATCCGTCCCAGATCGTCGTGCTCGTCGACGAGAAGAACCAGGTGCAGATCGGT
>JAFAMK010000216.1 GCA_019233415.1 Vulcanimicrobiota bacterium | reverse complement strand
CGCATCGACTACTCGACCTACGGCGGCGCGCCGCTGCTCGGCGTGCGCGGAAACTGCGTCGTCGCGCACGGTCGCTCCGACAAGGTCGCGATCCGCAACGCGATTCGCCAGGCCGCGGCGCTCGCCGACGCGGACCTCGTGCGCACGATCGGGGCGGTGCTCGCCGCATGAGCGCGCGCGTCGCGATCGTCACCGACTCGACCGCCGACCTCGACACCGCCGACGCGCAGGCGCGCGGGATCGGCGTCGTTCCGCTGTTCGTCCAGTTCGGCGACGCGCGCTATCAGGACAACGTCGAGCTGACGCGCGAAGAATTCTATCGCAAGCTCGCGAGCTTGACCGTCCTTCCGACGACCTCGCAGCCGACGCCGGCGATGTTCGAGGACGCGTTCCGCCCGCACGTCGAGGCGGGCCGCCCGATCGTCTGCCTGACGATCATGGCGAGCTTGAGCGGAACGATCAACGCGGCGAACACCGCGGCGCAGTCGTTCCCCGGCGCCGAGATCCACGTCGTCGACAGCGAGACAGTCACCGGCGGACTGGCTCTTCAAGTTCAACACGCGAGCGACATCGCCGCCGCAGGCGGGGATGCGCAGGCGGTGCTCGATGCGCTCGCGCGCGACCGCGAGGTCGAGCGCGGCTTCGCGACGCTCCCCGACCTCTCGCACGCGGTGCGCACCGGCCGCGTCTCGCGCGCCCAAGCGTTCATCGGCTCGCTGGTGAAGATCGTCCCGGTGCTGCGGATCGAACGCGGCAAGGTCGAGCCGCAAGCGCGGGTGCGCACGTTCGCGCGCGCGCTCGACACGATGATCGACGCGGCAGCGGAAGAAGCGAATCGCGCCGACGGCGCGCGTATCTGCGTGATCCACGCACAGGCCGCCGCCGACGCCGACCGCGTCGCGGAGGCGCTGCGCGCGAAGATCACCACGACGCCGCGCGCGTTCGAGCGGTTCGTCGCCGGCCCGGTCATCGGCACGCACGCAGGCCAAGGAGCGGTCGGAATCTTCGTCATCGCCGGCCCGTGAACGCGCCGGCCGCGCCGCCGAGCGCGGGGATCTATATCCACCTGCCGTTCTGCCCGTACATTTGCCCGTACTGCGACTTCGCGAAGTGGGCATGGGACGATGCGGGCGCGGAACGCTACCTCGCCGCGCTGCGGGCTGAACTGGCCGACGCGCCGCCGGTGCGCGCGCGCACGCTGTTCTTCGGCGGTGGCACGCCGTCGCTCTACACGCCGGACGTCATCGCGTCGCTGATCGCCGGCGTGCGCGCGCGATTCGCGCTGCCGGACGATGCCGAGGTCACGGTCGAGGCGAACCCCGATCCGTCGCTCGCCGCGCGCATCCCGGGGCTGCGCGCCGCCGGCGTGAACCGGCTTTCGGTCGGCGTGCAATCGTTCGACCCACGCGAACTGCACGTGCTCGGCCGGCGCCACACCGCGCATGACGTCGCGAACGCCGTGCGCGCGGCCCGCGACGCCGGGTTCGACAACCTCTCCGTCGACCTGATCTTCGGCGCGCCGGGGCAGACCGAAGCGAGCTGGCGTGCGTCGCTCGACGCCGCGGTCGCGCTGGGGGTCGAGCACATCTCCTGCTACGGTCTGACGATCGAAGAAGGGACGCCGTACGCGACTTGGTTCGCGCGCGACCCGAGCGCGTTCGCGGACGAGGGGCGCGAAGCGGCGCTCTACGCGCTCGCGCTCGCGAAACTGCGCGCGGCCGGCTTCGAGCAGTACGAAATCTCGAACTGGGCGCGGCCCGGCTACCGCTCCCGGCACAACGCGCTCTACTGGGCCAATGCGCCGTATCTCGGGCTGGGCGTCGGCGCGGCGACGTACCTCGACGGTGTCCGCTCGACCCACACCCGCGACCTCGACGCGTATATCGAGGCGGCGCTCGCTCGCCGGCCGATCCCCGGCGAGTCCGAGCGGCTCGGCGGTGCCGTGCAGCTCGGCGAGGCGATCATGCTCGCCTTGCGGACCGCCGAAGGAGTCGACCTCGGCGCCTTTCGCGAACGGTACGGAGTCGATGTCAGCGAACGATACCGGTCCGTGGTGGACGATCTGGTCGAGGGAGGCGTGCTCGAAGCCGGCGCGGGGTACGTGCGGCTCACCGAGCGCGGTCGCTTCGTAGCGAACGATGTCTGTGGCGCGTTCCTCGCCGACTGAGCCCGGGCGCGGCATCGCGACCGCCGTCCTGCGCCTGGTCTTCGCCGCGATCTTCGGAACGACGGGCTTCCTGCTCGGCCGCGAAGCCTATCTGCACCTGATCTCGCTCCACGTCGCGAGCCAGTTCTGGCAGATCGCGTTCCTGATCGCCGCGCCCGTCGTCGGCGCGGTGCTCGGCGTGCTGATCGTGCCGGCGGCGCAGATGATGTTCGAGACCGAGCTGCACCAGGTCGAGCGCGCGATCGACCGGCTCGCGCCGGGCGAGCTCGTCGGCGGCGCGATCGGCTTGGTCACCGGCCTCGTCATCGCGTTCCTGGTCAAGAGCATCCTGTTCGAGTTCGTGGCGTTCGCCGGGGCGACGGGTGGCTACATCGCGATCGCGCTCTACCTCGTCCTGTCGGTGTTCGCAGCGTTCCTCGGCGCGCGCGTCGGCGCGAAGCAGCGCGTCGCGCTCGGTCGCATCGCAGCGGCACCGGCCGGCGGGAGCGGCGGCGAGCCGAAGATCCTCGACACCTCGGTCATCATCGACGGCCGCGTCCTCGACATCGTCCGCAGCGGCTTCCTCGAAGGACCGCTGCTGCTGCCGCGCTTCGTCCTGCGCGAACTTCAGCTGATAGCGGACAGCGGCGACCCGCTCAAGCGCACGCGCGGCCGGCGCGGCCTCGAGCTGCTCTCCGCGCTGCAGACGGCGGCACCGATCGAGATCGTCGAGCGCGACCCCGAAGAGATCGCGCAGGTCGACGCCAAGCTGGTGCGCCTCGCGCAGGAGCGCGGCGCGAAGCTGGTGACCAACGACTTCAACCTCAATCGCGT
>JAFAMK010000456.1 GCA_019233415.1 Vulcanimicrobiota bacterium | reverse complement strand
GCCGACATCAAGGGCCTGCTGAACGCGGCGATCGAGTCGCCGGACCCCGTGCTCTTCCTCGAGCACAAGAAGACGTACCGCAGCGTCAAGGGCGAGGTCCCGAACGGCTACTACACGATCCCGATCGGCAAGGCCGACGTGAAGAAGACCGGGACCGACGTGACCGTCGTGAGCTACGGCTACAACCTGCACCAGGCGCTCGACGCGGCGAACCGGCTCGAAGGCGACGGCGTCTCGGTCGAAGTGATCGACCTGCGTTCGATCCGCCCGATGGACAAGGGCACGATCCTGGCCTCGGTGCGCAAGACGCGCAAGCTGCTCATCATCCACGAGGACAACAAGTTCGGCGGGATCGGCGCGGAGATCAGCGCGATGGTCGCCGAAGAAGCGCTGTTCGAACTGGACGCGCCGATCCGCCGCCTGTGCGGCCCCGACGTCCCGGCGATGGGCTACGCGCTCCCGCTCGAAGAAGAGTTCATGACCTCGACCGACGAGATGGTCGAGGCGATGCGCGACCTGGCGAAGTTTTAGATCATGCCGACCACGATTACGATGCCGCAGCTCGGCGAGACCGTCACCGAAGGGACCGTCGCACAGTGGCTCAAGAAACCCGGTGACAGCGTCGAGAAGTACGAGGCGTTCGTCGAAGTCTCGACCGACAAGGTCAACGCCGAAGTTCCCTCGCCGGTGACCGGTGTGATCCGCGAGCTGATCGTGAAGGAGGGCGAGACGGTTCCGACCGGCGCGCCGATCGCGATTATCGACGACGTCGGCGCCGAGGCGATCCCCGCGCCGACCGGCAGCGGGTCGCCGTCCGAACAAGTGGCGGCGGCGACCGCGGCGGAAGCGAACCACCAAGCCAGCGACGAGCCGGTTCCCGGCGGAAACGTCGGCCTCGGTGGTCCGGTCTTCACCGCGCCGACCAACGGCGCGGCGTCGAACGGTGCGTCGGCGGTGACCGCGCCGGGCGGCTTGCGCGTCTCGCCGGCGGTGCGCCGGCTCGCGCGCGAGCACCAGATCGATCTCGCGCGCGTGCGCGGGAGCGGCGACCACGGCCGCATCACCGCGAACGACATCCTCGCCGCCGCGAAGGCCGGCCCGAGCGCCGGCGTCGCCGCGACGATCAGCGCCGACAACGCCGAGTACGTCGCGCCGGCCCCAGCGCCGCCGGCCACGCCGCGCACCGCCGCGCCGAGCGCGCCCACGACGGCGAAGCCGTCGTACGCAGGGGCGCAGCCCGGCGAGCTGATCCCGCTGACGCAGGCGCGCAAGATCATCGCGCAGCGGATGGTCGAGTCGAAGCACACCGCGCCGCACGCATGGACGATGACCGAAGTCGACGTCACGAGCGTGTGGAAATGGCGCACGCGCGAGAAGGACGCCTTCGAGAAGGCCTACGGCGTCAAGCTGACGCTGCTGCCCTTCTTCATTCGCGCGGTCGTCGAGTCGCTCGCCGCGTTTCCGCTGATGAACGCGTCCTTCACCGAGGAGGGAATTCGCGTCCACCGCGACGTGAACGTCGGGATCGCGATCGCCGCCGACGGAAACCTGATCGTGCCGGTGATCCGCCACACCGACCAGCTCTCGATCAAGGGGATCGCGCTCGCCGCGGGCGAGCTGATCGACAAGGCGCGGCGCGGCCGGCTCGGCGCCGACGACCTCGCCGGCGGGACGTTCACGGTGAACAACACCGGCGCGAACGGCTCGGTCCTCAGCGCGCCGATCCTCGTCCCCGGCCAGACCGGGATCGTCACGACCGAGGCCGTGGTAAAGCGCCCGGTCGTCCGTGACGATGATTCGATCGTGGTGCGGTCGATGATGAACGTCTGCCTGTCGCTCGACCACCGCGTCGTCGACGGCGCGGTGGCCAGCGGCTTCCTGAGCGACCTCCGGAAGCGGCTCGAAGCGATGGGTCCCACAGGATCGCTGTAATGGGTGTGGGTTCGGCCTACGGCCGAACCCGTAGGGCCGTGCTGGGGGCACTGGCCTTGGCGGCGTTCGTGGGTGTCGCCGTGCCCGCTGCAGCCGCAATCGACGACGAACCGGGCGGGTTGGTTGCGCCGAGCGCGACGCTCGCCCGGGTGCGCGCCGTGTACGAACGCGCACACCTGCACGAGCACTCGCGAGCGGCGACCGTTCAGGAAGACTGGAGGCTGTTTCAGGACGGGACGGTCGGCGCCTACAAGGTCAACCGGCTCGGGCGGGACATGCGCGAGACGACCCAGCTCGGGCCGCTCACGTACGAGCGCGGCGTGCTGCACGGCGTGCACTGGGAGCAGAACCGCAACGGGATCACCTACACGTTCCCTGGCGTGCACGAAGCGCACGACACGCTGAGCGACCGCGCGTTTCGCGACCCGAACGACGACCGCGACGTGCGCGTCGTCGGCGACTCGCTCGCGTACAACGCGTGGGTCGTCGAAGTGAACCCGCCCGGCGGCCGGCACGAGTGGCTGTACGTCGACAAAAAGACCGGCTTCCTCGTGCGCCGTGAGTACGTCGAACGGCGCCGCCGCTACACGACGACCTACGACGACTACCGGCTCGTCGAAGGCGTCCCCGAACCGTCGCGCGTGCGAACCATCGACTCGCTGGGGAACGAGCGCGAGCAGATTCTCGTCAACCGCACGCTCGACGTCACGCCCGACCAGCGCGACGTCGACATTCCGCCGGCGCGCCGCATCGTCGAGTTCCCCGAAAAGCAGAGCGTCGTGCGGCTGCCGGTGCGCTTCGCGAACGGCCTCGCGGTCGTGCGCGTGATCGTCGGGCGCGGCGCGTACGACTTTCTGCTCGACTCCGGTGCGGGCGGGATCGTGATCGACCCGTCGGTCGTGCAGCAGCAGGGATTCGACCGCTACGGCCAGCGTGTCGGCGCAACGCTCGGCTCGTTCCCCGAGTCGTCGACGATCATCCCGCAGATGACGATCGGAGGCCTGCGGATGCGCAACGTCGCGGCGCGCGTCGTCGCCGTCCCGTTTCGCGTCGACGACCACACGCGCCTCGCAGGGCTGCTCGGCTTCGACTTCTTCGCGGACGCCGTCGTGCACGTCGACATCGACAAGAACCTCGCCGAAGCGATCGCGCCCGACCACTTCCGCGCGCCGGCCGACACGGTGCCGGTCCCAATCGGCCTCGACGACAAGACGCCGGCGGTGATCGCCCGCGCCGGAAGCGCGAGCGGCCGGGTCGTCCTCGACACCGGCGCGAACCGGACCGTCTTCGAGACCGCGTTCGCCGAACGCGGCGACTTCTCGCCCGACCGCGTCGCGAGCACGATGCACGTGCGCGGAATCGGCGGCTACACGAACGCCGAATCGACCCGCGTCCCAACCTTCGAGCTGGGCGGCATCTGGACGCGCGAGGCGACCGCGGACGTCGCCAACGCCGACCTCGGCACCGAAGACGTCGACGGCGTCCTCGGCACCGACCTCATCCGCGCCTACGACCTCTGGTTCGACTACCGCACGAACGCCGTCTACGTCCGCCGCGCGAAGCGCTAGCGCAGTTCGAGGATCGTCGCGAGGTTCGCGCGCGGATCCAGGACCGGCGTGATCGCGCCGCTTGCCGACGTCATCAGCGTCGTGATCCCCGGCCCGTGGCCGGCGAGCAGCGAGGCGCCGTGCGCGACGACGCCGATCGTCACCGCGCCGCTGCGGTAGATCCGCCCGAACGTGTTGTCGGCGTCGAGGATCGCGACGAGGTCGCCGAGGCGCAGCTGGTTCAGCCCGAACTCGCGCACCGTCGGCTCGTCGAAGCACTGCACGTCGTAGTCGCCGCGCGCGACGGTCTGCCGTCCGAGCCCCGAGCCCATCACGCGTGCGGGCACCGTGCGCGCGACCGGAACGCGCAGCGTCGCGCCGTCGGGCACGACGCCGAGCTTCTCGAACAAGTCGGGGTCACAGTTGAAGAGCTTCACGTCGCCCGCGTCGTCGAGCGCGAGGCCGACGCCGACCGCGTGCACGCTGATCGCGTCGCCGATCTGCATCTTCTGCATCGTCTCCGGCGTGAAGTCGACGATCACGTGCTCGACCCCGCCGTGCTTGCCGGTCACGAATCCGCGTTCGCCCTTCGCATCGCCCGACGCGACCGTCGCGACGTTGCCGACGCAGGCCAGCGCGCAGAACGCGGCGTTGACGCGGTCGTCGGCGGCGCGCAGGCTGACCGCCGGCTCGACGTGATCGGCCTCGAAGCCGAACGCCGAGTCGCCGATGCGCACGTTGAGCGTGATCCCGCCGACGCTCGGCAGGATGCGCGGCACGCCGTCGGCGCCGACGTCGTACAACCCGGACGAGAGGACCGGCGGCGCCGCCTGACCGGTGAGGATCTGAGCGACGAGTCGGGAGCGATTGGTCGTCACGGCGAAGTCCCTGGGCCGTGCAAATCCGCAAGTCCTTCACGTTCGAGGCGGCACACGTGCTGCCGCACCATCCCGGCAAGTGCGCGCGCCTGCACGGGCACTCGTACCGCCTCGAGGTCGCGCTGGACGGTGCACTGCAGGACGGTGGCCCCGCGGCCGGGATGGTCGAGGACTTCGACGTGATCTCGCGGGTGGTGAAAGCTGCCGTCATCGGGGAACTGGACCACCGGTCGCTCAACGACCTGATCGAGAACCCGACCGCCGAACGGATCGTCCTCTGGGTCTGGGAGCGCCTCGCGCCTCAGCTCCCTGCCCTCGCCGAGCTGACCTTGTGGGAGACTCGGACGGCGCGCGTCGTTCTCAGAAAGGGTGACCCTCTGATCCCGGCCATCTCCGGGTAAGCGACCAAGGACACCCCGACAACACCGACAGGAGCACTCATCCGACATGATCCGCAAATTCCCGACCCTCCTCACCGCCGCCGCGCTGGCGCTCGCCCCGCTCGTCGCGTCGGCGCAAGTCAGCCCCGGCACCAACCTGGTCGGATCGATGAGCCAGAGCATCGACTCGAAGAGCGCGGTCATCGGCCAGCAGGTCGTGGTCTCGAACGTGCACTCGCTCGACAACAACATCACCGGGGCAACGATGTACGGCCACGTCTGCGACGTGCAGGCCGCGAGCCAAGGCCGCGCCGCCAAGCTCCAGATCTGCATGGACAAGCTGAACACGCGCAGCGGCCACACCTACTACCTCGACGGCCGCGTCGTCGGCGCGCAGGTCAACACGAAGAGCAACGCCGTCAACGAGGCCGGCGGCGCGGTCGCCGGCATGATCGTCGGCAACATCCTCGGCAAGAAGCTCGGCACGAACGTGGGCGGCCTGCTCGGCGCGGCCGGCGGCTACCTGTACGCGAAGAACGCGAAGCAGAACGTGACGATCCCGGCCAACTCGACCGTCACCGTTCAGGTCCTGCGCGCCCGCCGGCAGGCGACGCGCTAACCCGCGGCGGTGCTGCAGCTCGCTGAGATCTTCTACAGCGTCCAAGGCGAGGGGACGTGGACGGGGACACCCGCGGTCTTCGTCCGCCTCGCCGGCTGCAACCTCAGCTGCGCGTTCTGCGACACCGACTACGCGCTCGCGTTCTTCGCCTCGGTCGACGAGGTCGTCGAACGCGTGCGCGCCGAGGGCGGCGACTGCCCGATGGTGATCCTGACCGGCGGCGAGCCGCTGGCGCAGCGCGAGACGCGCGCGCTGATCGACGCGCTGCGCGCCGAGGGCCGCCGCGTCCACATCGAATCGAACGGGACGCTTCCGACCGACCTGCCCGACGACGTCTGGCTGACCGTCTCGCCGAAGGAGCGGCTCGCGCCCGCGATGGCGCACCGCGCCAACGAGGCGAAGTTGATCGTCGACGGCCGCGTCCCCGACGAGTGGATCGCCGCGTTCCCGGCGGCGACGCCGATGTTCCTCCAGCCGGAGGGGAACAAGCCGGCGAACGTCGCACTTGCCGTCGAGGCCGCGAAGCGCGCACCGGCGCGGTTGCGGCTCTCGCTGCAAACCCACAAGTTCATCGGCGTGAGGTGACGGACATGGCCTCCGGAAGCACGTTGTTCGACGATTACGGCACGTATCACCGCGACCGCCGCAACCGCATCTGCCACGAAATCGGAATTCCGCTGATCGTTCTCGCGATCGTCGCGCTGCTGCGGCTGGTCGAGCTCCCGTTCGGGCTCAACCTCGGCCTCGTCGCGTTCGTCGCGACCGCGATCTACTACCTGACGCTCGGGCCCGCGGTGCGCAACGCCGCGTACGTCGCGATCCTCGGGATGATCGTCCTCTACATCGTGGCCGCGTACGTCACGTGGCCGTGGGCGATCGGCGCGTTCGTCGTCGGCTGGATCTTCCAGTTCGTCGGCCACGCGTACGAAGGCAAGGCGCCGGCGTTTCTCACCAACCTCGTCCACCTGCTCATCGGTCCGCTCTGGGTCGCGAGCCACCTGGTGCCTCCGTCAGCATCCTCATCGTCTGCGCGGTAGCGCAAGAGCTGGCGGCGCTCTCCCCGCGAGAGGACGTCGACGTCGTCGCAGTCGGTGTCGGCCCGGTCGAATCCGGGCTCGGGACCGCGCGCGCCCTCGCGGCGAAGCACTACGACGCCGTCATCAACGCCGGCATCGCCGGCGGATTTCGCGAGCGCTGCACGGTCGGCGACGCGGTCGTCTGCGCGCGCGAAGACTACGTGGAACTCGGGCTGGAAGACGGCACGGCGTTCCCGCTTCCCGACGGGCAGCAGCTCGTGCGCACCGTCGAAGCCGATGCAAGACTGCTGCGTCCGTTCCTGGAGGGGCTCGTTCCGGTGATCGTCGGCCGCGGCGTCACCTCGGCGATCGTCACCAGCACGACCGCGCGCGCGCTCGTCCTCGCGCACCGCTTCCGCGCCGACGTCGAGTCGATGGAAGGCTTCGCCGTGCTGCGCGCCGCCGCGCTCGCCGGCGTCCCGGCGATCGAGATTCGCGGCGTCTCGAACCTCGTCGGCGAACGCGCCTCGAACGGCTGGGACTTCCGCGCCGGCGCAAACGCCGCCGTCGCCACCACCGAAGCCCTGCTCGACGTACTCCGCCCCTCGACCACCTAGCCCTTCGACAAGCTCAGGATGACAGGGGTGCACCCTCCCCCCCCCGTCATCCTGAGCTTGTCGAAGGACGAGCTTGTCGAAGGACGAGCTTGTCGAACGACGCGAAGCGTAGCATGACGTGAAGACCTACTCGCTCGCATATTCGCCGTGCCCCAACGACACCTACATCTTCGCCGCGCTCACCAACGGGCTGCTCGACGATGCGCCGCGCGTCGAGGTCGTCCTCGACGACGTCGAGGCGCTCAACCAAGCTGCGCGCGAACGGCGTTTCGCGCTGACGAAAGTCAGCTACGGCGCGATCCCGTATCTGCTCGACGGCTATCGCATCTTGCGGGCCGGCGGCGCGCTCGGTCGCGGCTGCGGCCCGCTCGTTATCGCACGACCCGTCGGCAACGGCGCGGCGCCGCGGTTGGAGGACTTCGGCGACGACCCGGTGTTCGCGATCCCCGGCCGCTTCACGACCGCGTTCGCGCTGCTGCGCCTGGCACTCGGGCACGAACCGAAGACCGTCGTGATGCGCTTCGACGCGATCGTCGACGCGGTCGCGCGCGGCGACGTCGACGCGGGACTCATCATCCACGAGTCGCGCTTCACCTACCAGCGCGCCGGGCTCGCCGCGGTGACCGACCTCGGCGCATGGTGGGAGGCGACGACCGGCAACGCGATCCCGCTCGGCGCGATCCTCGTGCGGCGCGACGTCGGCGACGACGAGGCGCGCGCGCTCGACGACGCGATCCGGCGCAGCCTGCGCTTCGCGCGCGAGCACGAGGACGCGATCATCGGCTACGTGCGCGAGCACGCCTTCGAGATGGACGACGACGTGATGCGCGCGCACATCGACCTCTACGTCAACGAGTACAGCGACGACGTCGGCGCGACCGGGATCGCCGCCGTCGAGGACCTCTTCAAACGCGCCGCGCGCGCGGACCTGATCCCCATCGGCGTACGCCCGGAGTTCGTCGGAGCATGATGCAATCGCGCAGCGCGTTCCTGCGCACGTCGGCCGCAGCTGCGGCAACCGCCGCAGGCGCGACGCTCTCGGTACGCGCGCCTGCGCGCGCGGCGAACCCCGCACGCCCGGTCGTGCTCGGCGACGACATGTTCCTGAACGACGCGTGGCGCGAGCTGCGCGGCCGCACGGTCGGAATCGTCACGAATCCCAGCGGCGTCACGTCGCTCGGCGAGTCGCTCGTCGACGCGGCGCACCGCAACAGCGAGATCACCGTGAAGGCGTTGTTCGGCCCGGAGCACGGCATTCGCGGCACGGTCGGCGCCGGCGAGGTCGTGGGCTCATCGACCGACGAAAAAACGGGCTTGCCGGTCCACAGCCTCTACGGCCCGACGCGCCATCCGACGAAGGCGATGCTCGACGGAATCGACGTGCTGCTGTTCGACATCCAAGACGTCGGCGCGCGCCCGTACACCTACGTCTCGACGATGGCGTACGTAATGGAAGCCGCCGCGCAGTACGGCAAGGACGTCTGGGTCCTCGACCGCCCCAACCCGATCGGCGGCACGCAGGTCGAAGGCCCTGTCCTCGACCCGAAGTTCAAGTCGTTCATCGGCCTCTACCCGATCCCCGAACGCCACGGCATGACGGTCGGCGAACTCGCGCGCCTCTTCAACGACCACTTCGGCATCGGCTGCACCCTGCGCGTGATCTCGATGCAAGGCTGGACGCGCGACATGCTCTGGCCCGACACGGGCCTACACTGGGTCCCGACCTCCCCGAACATCCCCTACGCACGCACGGCACTCGTCTACCTCGCCACCGGCCTGATCGACGAAGCCGGCGTCAACAACGGCATCGGCACGACGCGCCCGTTCGAATACGCCGGCGGCTACGGCTACGACCCCGCGGCCTTTCGCGACGCACTCGTCACACGCCACATCCCCGGCATCGAATTCGAACCCGCCGATTGGACCCCAACCCACGGCTTCTGGGCCAACAAAACCCTCCACGGCGTCGCACTGAACGTCACCGATCCCCACACCTTCCCCAACGTCCGAACCGCCGTCGAGCTGCTAGCAGCTGCCCGAGCGCAAAACAAATACCACGTCGCCGCCGGCCACGAACAAATCATGGACCGCGACTGGGGAACCGACACCGTCCGCCTCGCCCTCGACGCCGGCACCTCCCCCGACGCAATCATCGCCTCCTGGGAACCCGGCATTCGCGCATTCAAAGCGCTCCGCGCGAAGTATCTGCTGTACTGACCGCGCGGGTTGTGGCACCACGCCACCCTGAGGCCCCGAGGAACCCGGGACGAAACGCCGAATCGGCGTTAAAGTCGCGCAGTTAGAACCTCTCCGGAGGAAGACAGCGCGGACCTCTCCAGGTGTGGGGGTTTGAATGAAGACAAACGGGGCCGCGGGTTGGGTGATCCGCGCACGACTGCTCACCTTGATAGCAGCGGTCGCTCTTATGGGGAACAACTGCTTCGGCACCTCCGCCGGAACATCGCCTCCAGCGCAAAGCGGAAACTACATCACACTGGACGCACACTGCTATCCCTTCTTCGGGACGCAGTCCATCTTCAACGACCCAACGAAGCTTTCTAACGCGGACGTACCGGAGATTCAAGGGAAGTTCTCAGGACCACAGTGGAATCGCATCGAAGCCGTTGAAGACGACCCAAATTGCGTAAATCCCGGAAACCACGTCGTTGCAAGCCATTTTACCGATTCGACGGCGCATAATGCCGACTGGATTTGGTTTTCCGGACACGGCGATGCCGGCGTCCCTGTCCTCTTCTCCTATGACACGGACACGGCTCAAGCCGCCGGTGGATTTGACTGCAACCAGGGTGATCCGAATCAAGACTGCTTTTGGTCCGGCTCCGCCGGGATGCCGATTTCCGGCCGCCTGAAGTGGATTTTCGCCTACGCGTCGCAGGACACCGACAATCAGAGTTGGGCGAGTGCGTTCAACACCCAGGCGTCCGGCCTGCACGGCTACTACGGAGTTGAAGGTGAGCCTCAGGACTTGGACAGCGTGTCGCGCCGCGTGGCCGACATCTTCGCTGCGCAAAGTGTCGGTTCCGGGAACAACGACGGCCTGACGCTTCATTCTGCATGGATCAATGCGGTAGCCGCGACGACGAACCGTTTCGGCGAATGGGAATTATCAGATGCTCGAAACGACAAGCTGAGCAGCACGGCGCAAAGCTCAGGCCTTTTTTCCGCGAGCAATCCCGTTATCTATACGAACGCAGACGATTCGTATACGTTCACGATTTCTCCGCAATCGCTAAGCTCAAACTCTCCAGGCACGTATCAGCCAATAGCTCTTTCAACGGAGTCATATAGCGACTCGTCTCTTGCCGCAAAAGCGTCTGCAGCCGAAAGCGGACCGAGGCAATATTATCCTTCACCGAATGAATACCGCCTCGTCAGCCAGACCTACGTCGGCAGTCATTTCGAGGCCAGCCAAGGGCTGCTCATCGGCGCTGAACACAGCCAGTTGCCGTTCAATTACGCGCAGTCAGATGCGCTCGCATTCGCGACCTCGTTCGT